>CAZVMS010000228.1:0-30605 GCA_964628795.1 uncultured Haloferula sp.
AAGCCAGAAGCCAGAAGCCAGAAGTCAGAAGTCAGAAGTCAGAAGTCAGAAGTCAGAAGTCAGAAGTCAGAAGTCAGAAGTCAGAAGCCAGAAGCCAGAAGCCAGAGATCAGCGATCAGGAATCAGAACCGGTAGGGTCGGACCGCCGGGCCGAACCCTGACTGCCCCTGAGGGTGAGATGAGAAAGAGAAGCCAGAGGTCGGGGGTCGAAGGTCGGAAGCGGCTGGGTTGGAAGGTCTCGAACGGACCCGCGCCGGTCTTTTTCCTCTTTCTCATTGAAAATTGAAAACTCAACATTCCGCCTTAGCGGCTGAAGGCGACAATCACCCGCTTTGCATTCTCTTCCCATGAGTTCTCCCGCTCATAGCGGTCCCACGCCGGCTGGCCGGGTTCTGTGAGCATGCGCCGGGCGCTTTCCAGGATCGCCGCATCCTCATCCGGCATGACGAACACTCCCAGATGATAATTCTCAACCGCTGTCTTCAAAGGACCCGCGCCCGAGGACGCCAGCACCGGCTTGCGGCAGGACACTGCGGTGTTGAGCACGCCGCTCGCGGAGCGGAACTTCGCGCTGTAGGTCATTAGCGCGAAGTCGGCGGCGGCGAACAGATCGCCGGTCTCCTCGTCCGGGATGTAGCGAAAATCAAAGAAACAACGGTCTGAAACTCCGAGCTCGGCGGCCAGTTGTCGATACGTCTCGGGCGGGCGCTGCGAGCCTCCGCCGCCGCTGCCCGCCACCAGCAACTTCACCTCCTCTGGCAGTTCCTTCATCACCCGCAGAAAGCGGTCGAGATTCTTGCCGTCGCGGATCTGGCCGAATGACAGAAACACCCGGTCCCCCTCTGCAAATCCGTAGCGCACCCGCATCGCATCGCGGCCCATGCGCGGGGCTCCCACCTCAAACGGCCCGTGCGGAATGACATGCACTTGGATGCCAGCGGGCTGAGCCCCACCGAAATCCACCGGAGTGGGGTCATGGACGAAGACATCGGTAACAAACGAATAGGCCTTCCGCACACTCCAGCGGTGCCACCACAGCGGTCCGAGCACGAAATCCCGCACCGGGTCATGGGCGATGGTTCCAATCCTGAGCCCCTTCCGTGCCGCTCGCTGCAAGATCGCTGCCCAAAACGGTGAGAAATATTCGCTATAACACGCGATCAGCAGCCCATCGTAGCCGCCGCTTCGAGCCTCTCTACTGGCGATCCGTGCCACGGCCCGCGCATCACGGATGCGTCCAAGCAAACGAATCGGAGCTGATCTCTTCCCGGTGCCTGCGCTTGGAAGAATGGCTGGAATCTCTGTAGCGCGGACCCGCCGAACATCGAACGAAGGGCGACACAGGAACGTCACTTCCGCCCCCTGCGCTTCCAGCGCCTTTACCTGCCGGAGCGCATACTCGGCGATCCCGCCGGAGTCCGCGTCACAGAGATAGAGAAGGTGCATGGGGAGAGGAAGAGTTGTCGGTTGTCGGTTGTCGGTTGTCGGTTGTCGGTTGTCGGTTGTCGGCTGTCTGAGGTGCTTGATGTCGGTGCTCCGCTCTCTCCAAGCTCTTTTGCAATTGCGAAGATCGCGGCTGGAGCAAAGCGCTACACCGCGATCAACAGACAACAGCCACTACCCCAAATCCTTCAGCCACGCGTCCACCAGGGCCAATTCCTTCTCGGGAAAAATTCCTTCCGCGATCAAGGCCACGTAGCAGGCCCGGAGATTTGCGCCCACCTGATCCTCGCCGCCGGGCAATTCCAGCCCGTCCAGGATCTCTGCGATCCGGCGGTTGCTTTCATATCCCGGAAGCTCATCGCGGAAATCCCGGGTGAGGTCATGGGGATTCCGATCCTGAATCACTTCCGGCGCATGAAAGACGATCCCAAGCCCCATCGCCCAAAGGCAGCGTTGGGCGACGAAGCTTTTCCAAATATCGCACATCCGGAACGAACAGTAGCTGGGAATGTAGAGCAGCGGATAAGCCACTGGCCACCACCAGGTGGTCTGCGTGTTGAACGGGCACCAGTTCCCCGGCTCCAGATACACACTGGGCGCATCGTCGAAGTCAAACTCCCGGTCCATCACCAGCCGCCAGATCGCATCCACATCCGGCGAGCCATTGACCAATCCTTGTTGGATCGGTGCCCGGCGCTCGTTCTCGAACACTTCAGCAGAAGGCACCGGGGAGCGGATTTCATCCAGCGGCAGTCCACGCGGCCAGATGTTCGCCTCGGAGAAATACCGATACACATTCACCCAGCGCTTGCCATCTTCCGTGAGGCGGCGTCCCCCAGCGACCCACTCGGCGCGCGGTTGCCAGCTTGCGTTCGGTGCGTTGTCGTCATCCGTCTCATAGATGCAGGTCGCTCCCTCCGAAATGGCTTGGAGATAGGCGATGTTCTTGCGGGCGTAGTGCTTGGTAGGCAGGTTCTCGGCCAAGGAAAAACGACCGTCCTGCTGATCTTCGATCGACAGAAACGTGACAGGCCATGGCTCGCCGGCCGGGCCCTCGAATGAAAACGGGCCCTTGGTATCGCCGGCAACAATGAGTTTTCCGCCAGTAGCGGCCAGACGTGCGACGAGGCCGTGCACACTGGCAGTCGGTCCTTGGATGGTGGTGATGATGGAATACAGCATGAGGAGTGGGAGGTGATTTTGAATTTTGAATTTTGAATTTTAAATTTTGGATGAAAAGAAACAGGGAAGAATTTGCAGCTTTAAAAGCCCGGTAGGGCTGGACCGCCGGGGCCGGCCCACTTGTCGCCAGCGGCGTGAGAAGCCAATGCGGAAATAGCGGGAAACTCGACAGATCTCAGTTTGTCACAGCACGCTGCCGAAAGAGACTGAGTATCCGCGGTTCCGCCACACCAACCCACAGAGCCGCAGGAACAAACAACAGCACCAAATAGGCGAGGAAAAGCGCGGTTGTCATGTCACAGCCGCCGTGTATTAGCACCACGCTGGCGAAAACCTTGAATACCGGAACTTGGAGGAGATAGATGGGAAATGCCATCTGGCCGATCCACTGGAAAAAGGGTCGGTTCAGAACTTCCACCCACCTTTCTGGCATTCTGTAGATCGAATAAGTCACCCATGCGAAGGGAACTGCAAACAAACTGGTCCTACCCGCCTGTTGCAGAGACACCGGAGCATTTTCGAGACCCATCATGCCGCCAAACAACACGGCCGATGAGATCATAACCGCAGTGATGGCTCCCCAACCCTCTGTTTGATATGGCCTTCTCGCATTCCATTCCGAGGCTGCCATCCCTACCAAAAAACTGGCGAGATGGAATGGCGGGAAATACATCCAATAGAGCGGCGCGGGATGGATCTGATGAATATCCAAGGAGATCGTTGCGGCCTGTATGACCAGCCAATAGCCGCCGATCACCGCAAGACTTGCGCGGAGGGGGCGGGAGGCGAGAGGCTTGCATAGAAACGGATAGACTGCGATGCAGAAGATCAAAGCCGACATGAACCAAGCGGGACCGTTCAAGCCTATCTGCATTCCCGGCAGCCAAGCCTGGACAAGCGCGAGATCTGAAGCAATTACTGGAACGGGAAAACTGTGATACAGGATCTCGAGGGCGATGCAGATCAGGAGGGTTGCATAGTAGAGTGGCCCAAGTGAAACCCATTTCTTCCAAAAGAAACCTGCCGCTCCGCTTGGTCTATCTCGTGATGAAGCATGGGTTAGAAACCCCGACAAGACGAAGAAGAAGGTGACCAAGGTTTGCCCGTTCCGGAACAGCCAGATTTGTGAACGAAGCTCCGGCGGAGCAAAGTGGTAACCAACAATGCAGATCACGAAAAGCATCCGGAGCAACGAGAAAAATTCATTGCGCCTCAATTTCATCCTTCGCTTCCTGATTCTTGGTTCACACGGCCAACTTTCAAAACTTTCTCCGCACAATACAATTCCGGCGTCATTTCCCGCAATCTCCTCCGGCAATCCTGGCAATGTACTTTTCCGCGCTTGAGTCCGGCGGCGTAGCCCTTCAACCAGTGCCACTTGGTGCCGTAGGTGAATGCCAGCAAGCGGACGAGCGCATGATCTACTCCCGCGCTATTCAGCCGGCTAATCGCGCCGCGCATCTTGAAAATCTTTTCTCCGACCGAAAGCGCGGTGACCGCGAGCAATCCGACACCCAGCCACGGCGCGCCCGGCACCCCGGGAAGCAATCCCAGCATGCCTAGCAACAAGCACCCGGCTTCCAGCGCCAGCCGTCCGCCGATCAGGATCACATCCTTCTTCCGGATGCCCGCTTCACCATCGCCCAGGCCATAGCGGAATGCTTCTTTGAAAAATCCTTGCAGCGTCTCATGCCGGTGCCACCAGCAGCGAACCACCGATGCGCCCACCCGCGGCACTTCCGCTTTTTCAATGAGATAGTGAAACACCGCATCGTCCGCCGCCAGTGTCAGGTCCTCCGGATAGCGACCCATCGCCTCCCAGCAACATTTTCGATAGGCGATCGATCTTGAAGAACTGTAACAATCCGCCGTCGCCTCCAATCGCTGATCCCCTTTCAGCGCCCATTCCGCCAGCGCCCACGGTCCATGCAAGTCTTCGCGCCGCACCGCCCAACTGCCGATCACCAGATCAATCCCCGGCTCCGCCTCCAGCGGCGTCACCAGTTCCTCCAACCACTCTGGCTCCCAATCGCAGCCGATGTCGGTCGATACGATGATCTCCCCGCCCGCCGCCTCGATCGCCAGATCCCGGCCCCGCGCCACGTTGCACTGGATTTCTTGCATGGCCCGCATCACCCACGGGCGATCCGTTCGTGCCGCTTCCGCTTGCATCAGCTCCCATGTGCCGTCTTTTGAACCGGCATCTACGATGAGGATCTCATCCGGCAGACGAGTCTGCTGCGCCATCGCGGCGAAAAAACATTCCAACCCGGAGCGGTCGTTGAAGATGGTGGAAACTAATGAAATCACTGCGATGAAAGTTAGTTTTTTCAATTTCTGGATGCGCTCTTTGCGTTCGCCGAGGGGAGGGCGGAGGAGAACTATGAGTTCTATCAAGATCGCTAGTCACTGTCTTTTCCTAAGTTTTAGCTTTAAAATAAAACTTCCTGAATCCAAGGGTCCGTCTAATTTTTCACGTTGCTTCAGAAGAGAATCATAAGTGCGTAACATCGTGTGCCGATAATATTCCTGATCAATAACATCTAAATCCGGAAAGTAAACCTCAGCCAAATTAGGTGGCAGGAATGTCGGTTCTGTGATCGTAGGCGGATGATTACAATCTGTAATCAAAAGGAAATATCCCCCGGGCTTTAGAACACGAGATATCTCCTTACATGAAGCAGCTAGATTGTCCACATGATCAAGAGCGTTAAAGGAAAATATGAAATCAAAATGCTTGTCGTTGAATGGAATTTCTTCGGAACCCACGGCCAAGTATTTCATTTTGTGTTTCCATGCGCCAAGCCAAAGATACTCCTTTGCCAGCGGATCAATTCCTATCCGCTCCTTCGCAGTGACCGCCCATTCAAGACTTCCGGAGGGGCCGCATCCGATATCCAGCAATCGCTTATCTTTAAAGCAGCTGAGATCAAAGCCAAATTCCTCTGTATAAAAATAATAAAAGTGATCATTATCTTTCTTTTGCAAGGCTTCGCCGATCCAGTGGGCCAGCTCCTCTCGTTCTTTGGGGCCGCCTCGGTTGGATAATATGAATTTCGTCACGAGTTTTGTGTATAACCAACTATTGTGCCATTTCATATTTTAATAACTATAAAGATAAATTGTTTTACTTAACCTTGCACCGAAGTTATCCAGTTTACTGCTGATTGCTTACTTCCCGAGATGTTACAGCGAACGTTTCCGTCATGCACGGTAGAGCAACTCAAGGGCTTTCCCCATCGCAGTTTGCAGCGCAGCATTCCCACCGAGAGCTGCGGCGTTTTGAGTGAGCAGTGCCTTCGCTCGCCCCTGGTGGTGAAGAGACGCCAAACCTATCAAGCGTCCATCGTCAGCCACCGCCGATGGACGGTCATCCGACCAAACCAAACGCTTGAATCCTTCCTCATCCGCCTGAAAGCTGCGGACTTCTTCCAGCGACACATCAAATGGCGAGTCGCCGAAGATGGCCGGATAGTCGCCGAGCACCTTGGGGTGATCCTTCTGGAACCAATGGAACAGGGTCATGTCGGAAACCCCTCCGCCAGCGTAATCGGCAAGCAGCTTGCGATGCCAGTCGATCATGCGCTCTTCCGATGATGGGTCGGAATAGAGTGCCATGATCCAATTGCAGAATTGTTGCAACGCGGACAATCGATTGACGCAGCAGAGATGGGCGGAATAGCCGGAGTAGGTCAGCCCGAACTCAAGTGTGCGTGCCCGCTCGTCTTCGATGTTTTTGCTCAGCAGGATATCGGTATCCAGATAGACACAGGAATCGAGTCCCCGGGCTGTCATGAAATCCGCGAGCATGAACCAGCGTTGGATGCAGAAGAGTTCGAAGTCCGGACCCAGTGAGCTGTGGTGCCGGTAAATTGCAGCAAACCGATCCGCACCTTGCCGGAAGTCTCCTAGGTTCGATGCATTCACCCCACAAGCCCGGGCTACGGCGCAGCCGAAGCGGTCGCCCAGAAAGTGCACCTCGTCATCCGCGAAGCGCCGACCATTGCGCAATGCCAGCGGTACATACCACGAGTAGCCTTTGTGAATGTAGATGAGGGAAGTCATTGACGATAAAGGTGCAAACCCGGTTTTAGAACGGGGCGTTTCAATGACAGAGCATCCGTGACTCGCGCCGCTGGCAACAAGTGTGCCGACCACGGCGGTCCAGCCGTACCGGCGATAAGTGGGTCGGGTCATGGCGGTCACGCCCTACCGTCCTCGCATTCCATTACGCAGCGCATTAAATCCGCCGATTCCGACCACGCGTCGCAACAGCATGCCTGGTTCCATGGCCGTCATCTTGAGCCAGCGCTTGGCTTCGCATTCGACTACCGCGGTTTCACTCTCCGCACCGGCCTCGCGACAACGTTGCCACAACAATTCCAGGGACCTCGTCACGTGGGCAGATTGAGTCGACGAAGGCCGCAGATTCCGACCTTGGAGAAACTCTTCATTCAGCGCAATCACCTTTATCATGGCTTCAATCCACAAGGGGAGATTGTCATGCGCGTCGCGATTTCCCGCCGTCTCCTTGCGATATACGGCGGAGTGCGACGAAACCGCCGCGAGCCTTGCCCCATGCAGCAAACGGAACCAAAAAACCGAATCCTCGGAAGGCAGGCGCTCCATCTCCATCGGCCAGTGAAATTCCTCGGTCAGCCATTCCCGCCTCACCAGAGCTGCATGTACCGCCCATGGCGCAAAGGCCAAACTTCGTTCCAACACAGCAGCCGCTGTCTCTCCCGCAGCCGGACCGTCTCGCAACACTGATGCGGCATCGGAGCCCTCAATAAATTCGCGCCAACCACCTGCCACCACATCCGTCTCTGCGCCTTGTCCCGCAGTGACCAGACCTTGCAAGTGCTCCGGCTCGATCAAATCATCCGCATCCAAAAACAACACCCATTCGCAACTGGCTTGATCGAGTCCCAGATTACGGGCCGCGCCCGGCCCTTTCACAGTTTCCGGAGCGCGAAATAGACAGATTCGTGAGTCCTCGCGGGCGTAGTCTTCCACCTGCTCCGGGCCGTCATCAGTTGAACCGTTTTCCACCACAATCATCTCCCAGTCGGCCAAGGTCTGGGCTTGAACCGAGGCAATGGTCTCAGCGATGTAGGGACCTTTGTTGTGGAGGGCGGTGATGACAGAGACCTTGGACATAGTCATAAATCTACGGCGCTCGCTGACACACGGGAAGGCTTGACGACACCCTTGAGAATCTTCCGAAAGCGCTGCTGGATCTCATGAGGATCGAATTCAGTACCCGCAGCTTTTCGGGCCTTGTCGGAATAGGCGACGATCATAGAGGGATTCGACTGGAATTCTAGCAGGCAGCGGACGACTTGGGCGGGATCCGGATCAGTGATGCACACGGCCTTGTCGCCCTCCCGCGCCCAGCGCAGCGCCGAGCAATACTCCGGGCCCCAGACAATGAGCGGCTTTCCGAACTGGGCAAACTCGATGAGCTTGGACGGGAAGCTGGTTTCCATGCGCCGCCGGATTGATGGATCGAATACCATAGGGATGAGGAAGGCATCGGCGGAAGCCAGCCATGCGTCGAGTTCACGGCGGGGTGCGAAGTCGAGCCAGCGTCCGTTTTCCCGCATCTGAATCTTCCGTTCATCGGGCCACGCGGGAACCGCGCCTCGCACCTGTAAAAGGATTTCCGGGTGTTGCAGTGATTCGACCAGTGCCTCACCTAACATCGGGCCGTAGTCGGTCAAATTCCCAAAATACAGGACTTTGAAGGGCACCTCAGCTGGGCGAACCAGCGTCTCCTGTTTGTGCGATTCAGCCGGAAGATCGTGGATAACGTGCGCCCTGGGATTCCTGCCAAGTTCGTTCTCCATCCCCGGGCAGACACAGATCGCCAAGTCGGCAGTCTGATAGAGCTCTCGATATCGCTTTTCGAGGATGCTCCGGATCGGTTGATGAACTTCGGCCATGTCGGGCCACCAATCTTGAAAAAACGCAACGATGGGCAGCTGGTAACGGCTGGAGTAACGCCGGGCTGCCATGAAGCCATCGCCGTGCGCGACTGTTAGCACTAAGGTTCGTCCGGGATTTTTGATTTCTTTTGGCAACTCGGGATCGATCCATCTGCCCCCCCACAGCACCCAAAAATCCTCAACGTAGCGATGCAGGCGAGTCCGCCCGAGGCGGCTGGCCAAGCGACGTATAAGGTACGGGACCGACGAACGTTTGGGCTCCGTCCCAAATACTTCCAGTGTGATGCCTGTTTGGTCCACCAGATGCCGGTAGAGAATGATCTGCCCGGCGCTGGTAGGTTCGGGGCGGACCGAAGAGATGACGATAACGTGAATGGGTTCGTCGGATGTGTCGGAGCCGCTGTTAGTTGATGGAGGAGTCAAGTGTTGTTTAATAGGTCAGAGGTCGGCCGCTGGGCGGTTTCATCTCGCGGGCGATAGCCTGCCTAGAAATAGCGGGGGCTGTCCAGCAAACTCCCAGTACGTGTTCAGCCCTTGCCACCATCTGGCGCAAGTGTTGGCGTGCCCGGCGGACACGCCGTACCGGGTTTCATAAGGGCCTCGATTTGAGTCACAAACACATCCTGAAGGCGATCCGGGTTGAAAAGGCCTTCGTTCAGGCGTTTTGCAGCCTCGGCTAGTCTGGAAAACTCATCCTGGTTTGATATCAGCCGTTCGACGGCGCAGACCAGTGATTGCGGTTCTGCGGATTCAACGACCAGCGCTCCCTGTTCTCTTGTGGCCACTTTCGCCGGGGTGCAATAGTCCGGGCCCCACAAAATGATTGGCTTGTGGAATGCCGTGTAGTCGAGAAACTTGGTGGTGAAGCTGGTGCGCATGAAAAGTTCCTGATCGGGCTCGAAGCTCATCACGACGAGCAGAGCGTCGGCTCCGGCCAGGACCTCGGCTGCTTTTTCGGGTGGCATGAACCCTAGACAGGAGCCCTCGCTGCGTGCCCGCTCTAGTTCGGCATCCGGCCAATCCCCTGTTGGGCCGACGATAATCAATTCCAGATCGTCACTTTTCCGGAAAAGATCGAGCAGTCCGCGCAGCATGCGCCCGTAGAAGGACTGAGCCGCCCCTACATAAACCAGACGGAATTTTCCCGATTTCGGGAGGTGGATGGTGGCTGGCGCAGGGTGCTTGCCCGGCATGGGATAAACGACATGGGCATTCGGGTGCAAGCCGAGAACTTCTTTCATTCCATCGCTGGTGCAGATGGCAAGATCGCACTGGTTGTAGAGGCGCCGATAGCGACGGCTGAGCAGCGGTTGGAAGATGCGGTGCCCGAAGTGTGGTGGCATGATTGGGAACCAATCAAGAAACAATACCGCCAAGGGGATGCCGTTGCGTTTCGCCGCCCTCGCGGCCATGTGGCAAACGCCGGTTTCGGCAAGGGTCAGAACCACGTCTGGCTTGAAATCGTCAATCGCCCGCTGCAGCTTGCGATCAACACCCAATGGCCAAACCCAATTCTCATAGTCGTGGAGCCACTTGCCAAAAAGCGGGCCGAAGCGGGATTTTCGCAAGCGCTGGAGCGAATAAGGAAGCCGCAACCGCGTGTGGATGAAGAGATCGTCGGCAAAGTCGGCGTTGCTCGCGACATGAAGATCAAATGGTTTCCGCTGAACCAGATGCCGGTGCATCACGATGCGGACACCGCAGTCGTTGCGCGGGGGCACGATGCTCACTAGCAATACTTTTCCGTTCATATCAAATATCGCGAATCGCGGGAATTGACCTCTCGATCACCAGTAACATCCGTCTTCGACGGCGGACGCTTGCGGCGGTTTCTCCTCGGGCTGGGGGCTGGTCCACCATTCATTCCGAAGCGGAAGCATACCGGGATCTGAATCCCAACGCTTCCCCCAAATTCCAAATAAAAGCTGGGTAAACGCTCCTAGATTTACGGCCTTTTTCCCACACGCCTTGGCATGGGCTGCGAGCGGGAGCGCGTAGGCCCCGGCACCAATGATCGCAATCTCGTAGTCAACCTCGTCCATTTCGCGCTTCATCGCTGCAAGACATTCGAACCAATCGGCATGTTTGGATATTCCTCCAGCACTTGTCTGGATCGCTTGGATCGTCTTCAGATCGAATTCGGGAAGAACCTCCGGGTTCTGCCAAATTTTCTCACGCCTCGTACAGTAATTATTCTGGATTGAAGTGGAGAATGGATGAACCACGAGAACTCTCCGACCGGCAAGAGCACTTGTCCATGGGTGCTCATGCAAAAATGGAGCCAAGTCATTGAGGGGCAACACAGTGCTGCCTCGGAAAAGATCTTTAAGATAGTCCTCTTCATGCCTCCACGAGGCATAGATATCGATCTGTCTTGCGCATTGGATCGACAGTTCGGCGAACCGGTGGAGGGCTTCATCGGTAACGGGAAAAAAGCCTGCTTGCACCGCCATTCTCTGGCGGAGGTCGTCGTTCCATGAAAGCCCCCAAAACGATTTATGGAGCCAGCGAAACCAGCGCTGGCCGAGCTTGCCCACCGGCCTATTCCGCCTGAGTATCGACCGATGAGTCGCCATTGCCCCAAGCTCATTGGAACCAATACGGCTGATCAGGCATGGCGATGTATTGGAGAGTGTGCGGGCGATCAGGTCTGATGCCTCCTGGCCTCTTGCATCTTCTAGCAGGAAGGACAATGAAGGGAGGATTCGACGGATGGCTGCGAGCCGTGGACTCGCCGAAACCTGTGTAGAGTATCTACCGATGTAATTCATGTTTCAGCAACGAATGTGCGCCAAAAGGCTCGTTTGGGAAGATGACACCCAAGGATGTACTCGGGATGGAAGTCGGGCTTCAAGCTACATCGGCGAAACTGCCAAGAAGGGTTTCCGCTAATTCAGGGAAACGGTCGTATTGGTGAAGGACAGGAATCAAATTACCGCTCATTGTCGTAACATTTCCATCTGGGTTAACACGGAATTCACGATCCTGTATCATGTATGAGCCCATGGTGAAAATGGGCCCCTCACCATTCCTTGCGATTTTGAGCCCTTCTGGGGGCAAGTGGCGGCACAAAAAATTGTGGATACCTTGATCCGATCCGCCGAGTGAAATGTCTTTCGCTTGAACGGTCAAACCTTCAAACGCCTTAAGGTAGGCGAGAAGCGAAGGAACGCTTCCCATTGTTGTGCCGGAACACAGAATCGGGAAGTGACCGATCTTCCGAAGCCCTTCCAATCCGTAAAGTGCTTCAATCCATGGTGCATTGCTCTGCAGTTCATGATCAAGGCGAAGAAGGGGATTTTCTTCGAACACCGTGAGTCGGCCATCAAAATCTTCAAAGGGATCCTTTTGAAAAATAACATCACGCACATCTGTGATTAGGACATTTTCATACAAGTTACTATGAGATCTGAGGAAATCCCTATAGACGAAAAAACGCATCGTTTGGAGCGGCAAAAGCTGCTTCATCAATGAACGGGCAACGTCTGAACCGCCCACAAGTCGCAAGAATGGTGCCATCCACGGCCAGAAGCGGCTCCAGGAATTTAGTGCGCCACTCCCCCGGTATTGAAAAGGAATAAGCTTTACCCCGCAGGCACTCAGCTCGGTGCAGGTTTCTGCATCCAATTCATTCGATACCAAAATCAGATCTCCATTGAAAGTAGTACGGCGCAACGACTCCACGAAGGGTTTCAGCTGATTGAATCGATAGCCGCGAACAGCTCCCAGAATCAAATTTTTTTTAGTATTCATAACGCGTTAAATTACTATCCACATCAGGCATTACCACACAGCGAGTGTCTTGATCCGCCACCTCTCAAAGTAACCCTGCGAATCATAGACGGGTTCAACCGCATTCACTTGATAGGCACATATGCGCCGGGTCAAGCCACGGAGGGTCCGCCGCGGGAAACCAAAGCGTGCCAACCCCGCACGCCAAGGCGAACGCCATTCTTCTTTACGGCAGTCGCATAGCACGCGTTTCGCTTCTTCACGATAGTTCTCAGCCGCGTTCGAACGCTGCTCGCGATGGCGAGTCATGGCAGCCAGGGGCAGCGCCAGGTTGTGGATGTCCGCAGTCTTGAAAAAACGGCTCCACAGTTCGAAATCCCCGGCAAGAGGTGCGACCGTCGTGAAACGGGGCATAGTCCGCTCCCACAGGCTTCGTCGCCAGAAAGTTCCCTCTTGGACTATGACCCCAAGGGAATTGGATGCCCCCGGCACGTAAAGTCCGTCAAGGAAAGCGTCCTTAGAAACCACCCGACAGATCCCGCCGGCAAATGCAATCCCACCCGCCGAGGTTATCATCGGACTGTTCGAGGTGAGCCATTCGACCTCTGGAAGCTGCGAAAAAACCGATGCAATGGTTCGCAGCGTCCATGGTAAGTAAAGATCGTCAGCATTCAACCATCCCAACACCTCGCCTGTCGCCCGGTTCAACCCGTCTTCAATCGCGCAATATTGACCGCCATCTGGCTGGCTCTGCCAGTAGGAGATCCGATCGGCATAGGATTCGATGATCTCCACACTCCCATCGGTACTACCACCGTCCATGACGATAAGTTCCAGATTGGCATAGTTCTGGCTCAATATACTCTCTATGCACCCGCGCAACCAACGAACCTGGTTAAAGCTGGGGACTACAATTGAGATCTTCAGAGCGACCATTGGAGATACAACAGAATTTACCAACTTCATCCCAACTCACCTCCGTCGCCGCAAACCCAGGAAATCGGCAAGCGCCGAAGCAGAGCTTACAATACCATCGCCAATCCGGTAGCGGAGCCCAGACTCTGCCTCAGCCCACCCATCACGGACACCTTTCTCCCAGACTTCGTGAGCAAGACCCCGAGGCAGATGTTTTAGTGCTAACTCAGAAGCGCGGCTCTCCGGCCTAAAATCAGATGTAAGCCCAAAGGAAATAGATAAATCGGAATCGGGTAATACACCTAACCGAATATTCGCCTCCAGCGGAAAAAGCGAAGTGGAATATCTGCTGATTGGATCCTCACAAATTCGAGTTGAGAGAAGATAGGATGTTTTAATTGTCTCCATCGGCTTGTTTCCCCAGAGATCCACTGTGAACTCCTCCTTGGTATCAATGGACTCGGTCAGGGAACGAGCATCAGGTTCGAAACATTCATCGTAGTAACCAAATGGACCGGATACACCGGAAAAACAATATCGTCTCCGGACGAGTTCCAGTGGAACTTCCAGGTCAGAAGCTTGGTCACAATAGTTTTCTCCAGGTTCTCCATGATTCGTTGTCAGCGATACATGCGGGTAAACAACCCATCTCCGGGAGGCCGAGACATACTCAAAGAAATCCCGCTTCCAGGAGGATTTCCAATCGTCAACCGCAACAGGCAACCTCGCATTCTCCCTTTCAGGCTTACCTTCTACGCTCCATTTGCGGTAATCCTGCCATTGGGCGCGGGTGTAAAACTGCCCCCATGAGGATGGCACCCGTGAAAACCAGTTGTCATACTCGCCCCTGAGCGGAAAGAATGGAAGACCAGAGAAATCGTCCACTCGGTAACTGTATAGTGCAATTTGAGCAATCTCATTAGAATGGCGGTATGCACGGAAAGCCTCCACAGAATAATGCAGCATCCAGGGTGAAACCGACAAATCGTCCTCCAGCACGATCACTGCATCATAGTCCTTGACACGGTCCGTCGCGGTTTCGACGTGCGTCTTGAGGCCCATCCGGTTCTGGTGAACGACGACTTCACTTCTCCCGTGACTCCAGCGCACCCCGGATGCCACTCCCGCACATTCCGGATCACCTCCACCATCGAGACTGACCACCAGATCGGCCTTGCAGGCTACGGATTCAACGCTCTCCAGCGAAGCCAACAGCCGCTTCAACGACAAAGGACGGTTGAAGCCGAGAACAACAACGAGAAAATGAGGTAACGAGGATTCCATGATGGATAAGTTCACAACACAGCCGCCCGGATCACTTCTGCCAGTTTGTCCAAGGTTTGTTCTTGGGAAAACGCGGTGAGGATGCGCTGCCGGGCGGCGCGGCTCATTTCATTGGTTTCTGCCGCGTCCATGCGGAGAACTTGGATCATGTGTTCGGTCATTTGGCTCACATCCCCCTCCTCGCAGAGGAATCCGGTCTGGCCGGGCACCACAACCTCGGGAATCCCCGCGTGACGCGTGGCAATCACGGGAAGTCCGGCGCACTGGGCCTCCAGGATGGCCACGGGCATGCCCTCGCTATCGCCGTTTTCCGCCCGGACGGAATGTTGCACGAAGGCGCGCACCCGTTGCATCGCTGCCGCCACCCAAGCGTGCGGCTGGCTGCCGTGGAAGGTGACGGCATGATCTATTCGCAGGGGTTTCGCCTGCCACTTGGCAGCGCCAAGAAGCGGACCGTCCCCAGCCATCTCAAGGCGGGCCTCGGGAAATGCCTTCAACACCCCGGCGAAGGCCAAAAGCAGTAAATGCGGTGCCTTCTTCTCGACAAATCGCCCGACCGCCAGAAAGACCGGCGGATTCGAGCCCGGGTCTGCTTTTCCAAAGGCTGCGGGGTCCACTCCATAGGGAACGTGATGAATCTTTGCCTTGCTTGCTCCCAGTTCCTCCAGCCGCTCGCACATCGGGTTGGAAACCCCCACGACAGCGGCGGCTTGGCCCAGCATGGAGCGATAGGCATCACGGAACGGAGCGATCGCCTCGTCATTATGGGCGTCGAAGCCATGGAAGTGGACGATCAATGGAATGCCTGCCTCCCGGCAAGCAGCGGCAAGCGCCACCCCGGTGAATCCATATTCCGCCAGCACCGCACGCACTCCATTGCGCTTCAGCCATGCCGCTTGCCGACCAGTGACAAACGCCTCTTCATCGAAGCGCCGAAGCTTGCGCGCCGGATAGTGACACAGGCGCTGGGCAAACGACTCCCGCAACAGCCACTCGCCCGATGCATGATCCAAACGCGGCCCGCTCAGAGTCAGCACCTCGAAGGGCAAGTGCTCGACGTGCCTCCGGATGAAGGTTTCAGAGTAAGTGTCTAACGATGGACTGGCGACGCAGATGCGCATTAGTGTGGTTTATTAAAGTCTGCCGACAGCCTGCCGTTACTTTGCCGCCCTTGCCGTTCCGGCGATTCCTGGCATGAGATAGAACCCATGATGGAATTCATCCACCGGCTTATCCCGCTCAATGAGCTTCTTGATTACAGGCAAAAGCATATGGGACAGCCAACTCCGCTTCCGCTCACTCATGGGACGTCGACGAACCCACAGTCCAATCGTCTGGGCGAGCGACGCATCCCAGCCCCCGGTGGGCCAGAGCTTGATGTCCGTGAAACCGGCTTCCTTCAAATGCCGCTCAAGCGACCATGGAGTGTATCGATATTCGTCATGTGGGCAATCGTGCAGAGGCCAGAGAAACGGGACTGTAAGGAACAGAAAGCCCCCGGGTTTGAGAACGCGGTGGATCTCCCCCAATGTCACATTAGGCCGGGGACAATGTTCCAGCACTTCCGTCGCCATGGCGCTTTCAAATACAGAATCTTCAAATGGCATGGATACACCATCCCAAGTGTTTTCGGCGCGTTTGTAGGGACCGTTGTCGTGTAAATCCAAGGGGACATATTCACCCACCGAAGTCTGACCTTCGATCAACGAGCGATACGGTTGATTGCCGGCTCCAACATCCAAAAAACGCCCGGAAAACGATGGCATTGCGCTTCGAAGTGCACGCAGAATGCCAGATCTCACAATGAAGGAATCCAAGAAAGTCGGAACTAAAGTTGGCTCCAAATATGGATTGAAATTAACATTCTTCATGAATTCTTTGGAAAGCAGTTATTTTTGAACTAGACACCCTCTACTCATTCCTCGATCTGATCGACACCCCACACGACATCATTTGAATGCAAATAACCCCAAGGACGATCAAGCCAATGCTGCACTTGGCCTTTGTTGACCATGCTAAATAACGGATAATCGAGAATGACATCAAAAGCCTTGGTAGTAGTTGATTGATTTACTCCTACATCAATCAAGTATTCGCCAGGAGCCAACGGCAAGCTGTTAATATTTAACGAAACCTCATGAAATCCCGGCTTAAGATCGAGTATCAAACCGTTATCCAACGATAGAAATACGGCTAATTTCTCGCCGATCGTATTCTTAATCGAAAGAGAAATGAGAGCGCCGTGAATTGACTTCTTACACTCTAATTTGAATATCAGCACCAAGCCTTCACCAATAGCAATTTTCGCATGGTCATCTGCATTGATTACATTCGATTTAATGCGAATTCCCGTGATTAAAACCGGAGTATCAGTAGATGCCTCCCTTCGATAATAGCTCAAGTCTGAGGGATATTGTAGTTTCTTACTGTATCCGACTGCTAGATATTCTTTTACGATTGAAGATGTTGTCCCAAATGATAATAAACGCCCGTTTTCCAAAAATGCGCAGATTCCTGTAAGATCGGAAACCGCACCCATATTATGACTCACAAACAGCACCGTCCTCCCCTGCCCCGCGACATCCTTCATCTTCCCCAGGCACTTCTTCTGGAACTCCGCATCGCCAACGGCGAGCACCTCATCGATGATCAGGATTTCCGGTTCCAAGTGGGCGGCGACGGCGAAGGCGAGGCGGACATACATGCCGGAGCTGTAGCGTTTGACCGGGGTATCGATGTAGCGTTCGCAGCCGGAGAACTCGATGATTTCATCCAGCTTGCGGGTGATCTCGTGTTTCCGCATGCCGAGGATGGCACCGTTGAGGAAAATGTTTTCGCGTCCGGTGAGTTCCGGGTGGAAGCCGGTGCCGACTTCGAGAAGTGAGGCGATCCGGCCCTTGACCTTGATTTCGCCGGTGGTTGGCGTGGTCACGCGGGAGAGGATTTTTAGCAAAGTCGATTTCCCAGCACCGTTGCGCCCGATAATACCCAGCACCTCGCCCTGCTTGACCTCGAAGGACACATCTCGAAGAGCCCAGGAATAGTCGGAATCGCCCTTCTTGGATCGGTCGTTGCTCTCGCCGATCTTGAGGTAGGGATCATCCTTGCCGCGGACCTTGTGCCACCAGCGGTTCACGTCGTGGGACAAAGTTCCGGTACCGACTTCTCCTAAGCGATACTGTTTGGAGACGTTTTCGACTGAGATGACTGTGGACATGGATGTAGAGAGATAGCCGCAAAAAAGCGCAAAAGGCGCAAAAAGGGAGAAGAATGAAACCTAAATCTAAATCTTATTTTGCGAATCTTTGCGACTTTTTGCGGCTAAAAATCGGAAGAGGGAATTGCCGCAAAAAGGCGCAGAAGGCGCAAAAAGGGGCATCGTTTTAACTCAAGGGAAGAAGGCGGATTCGATGGCGGTTGTGATCCAGAGTGATCAAACAACCGGAGAGTAGTTGGTCACGATGCTTATTGAAATCAGATTCACGATGCGAGTTCGTAGGTCTGGGATGCTGAGACATCAGCTGCAAATTCCAATGCCGCCCGGATCGACTCTGCGGTGAGGTAGGGATAGTCGAGGCAAATTTCATCTGTGGACCGCCCCGCTGCAATCTGCCGGACAATATTAGCGACCGTGACACGTGTACCCTTGATGCAGGGCATTCCAGTCATGACTTGCGGGTCGGCGGAGATTGCGGGGTGCTCGTTCATGTGATAAGATTACTTGGTGCGGGGATCGACGCAAGAGAAGAAGTGCCGAGGACTTGGCTCTGCTTGACCTCGAAGGATACGTCGCGGAGAGCCTAGGAATAGTCGGAAGAGGAGGAAGAAGGTGACAGGAGACGGGAGACAGGAGACGGAGAAGAAGAAGGGGACAGGGGTCAGGATTCAGGAGACAGCGGAGAAGATGAGGTGTCCGCAGGTCCTGACTCCTGTCCCCTGTCCCCTGTCCCCTGTCCCCTGTCCCCTGTCCCCTGACTCCCTGCCTTTTTAGTCCGATCGTTCACCTCACCAATTTTCAGGTAAGGATCTTCCTTGCCGCGGACCTTGTGCCACCAGCGGTTCACGTCGTGGGAAAGGGTTCCCGTGCCGACTTCGCCGAGACGGTATTGCTTGCTCACATTTTCTACACTGATGACGGTGCTCATGCTTGTTAGTCGCGGTGAGAGGTCAGAAGTCGGATGTCAGAGGTCAGGAAGAACATGGTAAAGATACAGAGGTCAGAGGTCAGGGAAGAGGGAGAAGAAGAGGTCGGAGATCGGAGGTCGGAGGTCGGAGGTCGGAGGTCAGCGAAGAGGGAGAGTCGAAGGTCGGATGTCGGAGAGAAGATGAAGAGTGTTGAACCGCGAATTTACGCGAATGAAGAGGGATAAGGAGTGCCGACCTTATTGTCGTCTCTTCTCTTCAAGAGTTTTAGGTAGGGAGTGACCGCTGGGGCGCGCCCACTTGTCGCCAGCGGCGTGAGGGGTGGAAGAAGTGCTCCGTCGTCGCTGCGCTACGCCGGGATAAAAGGCGCAAAGATCGCCAAGGGACGCGAAGCCGGGATGATTGGAGAGTGGAGAGGTCGAAGCCGAAGGCATTGGTGACGGCGGCGGTACTCAGCGTGCGCTTTTCCGCGCCCGTGAGGCGCTAAAGAGGGGCTGATACAGCCTTTTCGGCTGCAAATCCTCCGTGAACAAACCAGCGGTGACGAGAGTCTGCGCTTTCTCCGCATCGCTCATTCGCGCAAGCCGCAGTGAAACCTGCTTCCAGAGAGGCCGGGGATCGTCACGACTGTCGAGAGATTGGAGTTTCATTGATGGGCCGAATGTGGGGCGAAATAGCCGAGAATGCAATGGGGATTCCTCACCGCGATTTGAATGTGGGATTTGAGGTGGATGCGTGAGCCCGGAAAGCATTCCCCACCCTCGCGAAACATTCCCCGCACGCTGTCAAAAGCGGAGCCGGAATCCTCGGAGGCCAAACGATCCAGCACCCAGTTGAGGACGAAACAATCGAGGCGCCGACGCAGGACATCCGAGTCGGACGGTCCGCGGGGTTCGTTCCTGGGAATCTGCCTTCCGGCAGCTGCCAGGGAAGCCTCGAGATCCGGATATGCCGTTGCAAGAAGCTCCGTGTAGCGGGTATCGAGCAGGTCAAAGCAACGGCCCAACTGGATGACAGCCCCCAGCACCGCCGGTTCGTCGATTTCACCCCGCCCGGCCTTTTCAACAGCCCATTGATAGGCTCGTTCAGGACCATGCTCCCAGAAATAGATCCCTTTGCCCAGCCAGTCCCAAGGTTTCGTACTTGGCTCCAGCCGCTCGCTTTGTAGCAACACCGCCTCGAAAGTTCGTCGTTCACAGCCGTGGTAGGCCACAATCTGTCGCTGGTAAGCTCGAAGATTCACGGGTCGAGGAATTCGAGGGAAATGGGAGGTGACCAGAGGTCGGAGGTCGGGGAAGAGGTGGAACAAGAGGTCGGAGGACGGGGAAGAGGTGGAACAAGAGGTCGGAGGTCGGAGGTCAGAGTGCAGCGAAGAGAAAGCATTGTCCGAAGGGTCTGACCTCTGACCTCTGACCTCTGACCTCTGACCTCTGACCTCTGACCTCTGACCTCTGACCTCTGTTCTGAGCCTGCTCAGACAGTGTCCATAAACGTCTTCTCGACTTTGTTGAAGATGATCACACCCGCCAGCAGGAGCACGGCGGTGATGGCGGTGGAGATTCCGAGGCCGCTCCAGGGGATCGGGCCGCCGAGGAAGAGGGCGCGGAAGGTTTCCACCGGTGCGGTCATGGGATTGAGCTGGATGAGCCAGCGATATTTTTCCGGAATGACGCTGAGCGGGTAGATGATGGGGGTGGCATACATCATGAGCTGGACGCCGAAGGCGATGAGGAAGGTGAAATCGCGGTATTTGGTGGTGAGCGAGGAGACGACAATCCCCGCGCCGAGGCCGAGGGCGGCCATGAGCAGGATGAGCGCCGGGACAAGGACCGGGATGAGCGCCCAGTGAGGATGGAGGGCGGCCCCGGTAATTAGATACCAAGTGAGGAACGCGACGAAGAGCAGGAACTGGATGCCGAACTGGATGATGTTCGAGACGACAATCGAGAGCGGCACGATGAGCCGTGGGAAGTAGACTTTTCCGAAAATGCCGGCGTTGGCGACGAAGGTGTTGGAGGTCTTGTTCAGGCAGGTGGCGAAGTAGTTCCACGGAGTGGTGCCAGCCAGGTAAAACAGCATGGGCGGCATGCCATCGGTGGGCACCTTGGCCACGCCTGTGAAGATGACGGTGAAGACGATGGTGGTGAGCAGCGGCTGGATGAAAAACCAGAGTGGGCCGAGAATGGTCTGCTTATAAACCGCCACGAAATCGCGGCGGACAAAGAGCCAGAGGAGATCACGATAGCGCCAGACATCCGCAAGGTGGAGATCCAGCCACTTGGAATGCGGCTTGATCCGGAGGTCCCAGTGATCGTCGGGGAGAAGATCAGGAGATGGGGAAAGGGAGTCAGGGGACGGGGAAGACATGGGGCGTGGGAGAAAAGCTGAAAGCGGAAATTGGGAAAGCAGCTGGGGAAAAGCGGAAATTGGGAAAGTGGAAATGAAGAGGAGGCCGGAGGCCAGGAGACGGGAGTTCGGTCTCTACCGTTCGGGTCGAGCGGAGGTTGCGATCGTCCAGTTTCGGAACAGGCACTCTTTCAGTTCGTCATCTTCTTCGGATCCGATCAGGCGTTGGAGTTTGCCGCGATTGATGAGACGATGGCGAAGCAAGTCCCGGATGAATTCGATGTCTTTTGTCCGGCCTGCCGCAAGCTTGCTGAATGCGAGGTCGTGCTTTTCGAGACACCAGCCGATAGTGCCGGCCGGATCGTTGACGTGAAACTCAATCAGGCGCTGATCCCATCCCGCAGGAAGCGTGGCAGTTTCCGGAGCGACGCCGTGGGCATAGTAGCCGAATTCGTGGTGAAATGGTGAAAGTTCACCAAGGGCTCCATCCACCTCAATCGCTTTTCCCGGGTGATTCTTCGGGTAGGTGTCACCTTCGACAGATTTTCGGAGACTTCGTGGAGCGTCCGGATGGGAGCCGAGAATCGCTTGGCTGCCGATCACGACAAATACCTTCTCGCCGGTAACCATGGCAGCCGCGTGCAGGATGTGCCGCAGTTGCTCGGCGTTCATTCGGTGGTGGCGAGGACTTGGTGTCGGGATTCTTCCGGGATGAGACCGGCGAAGGGCGATGACTGCCGCAACCGGACGGCTTCCTCGCCGGAACCGCAGAGAATCTCAGCAAGACGTCGTGGATCGGAGCGGAGAATCCCCTCCCAAATCCGGAAATCATCACAATCCACCCCCGCATGCTGCCACCTTTTGAGGTTTTCCAGCCCGAAATGAATGACATCGGCAGGTGTCTCCCGATAACGTTCCGCCACCATGAGATGCATCCGCAGGCTGCGCGTTTCGTGGAGTTGGTGCTGTATTTTCATGGGGTGAGGTTACGGATTTTTCGAGCGGAATCAATGCTAGAGGTTGGCGTGGGGAGGGTTGGTGGTTGGCGGTCGGCTTGAAAAACTGAAATGGGAAAGCTGAAAGTTAAAATGAAAGGCAGAGACCCATCTGCTACCTGCTTAGGCTAGGGCTTCGTGGTTTTTGAACAGAAGGAAACGGAGGAAACGGAGGGAGAAAGAACAGGTCGGAGGTCGGAGACCTGAAGAGGAAGAGGTTCTTGGTTCTTCGTTGGTGCCTGGGTGGAGATTCTTGCTTTTCAGTCGCTTTTCGTTTACGAAGAACAAAGAACGAGGAACTAAAGCTTCGCAAGGGCTTGTTCGTTCTCACGGACCCAGGCGTGGGTGTCGGCGAGGATGTCGCGGACGAACCGTTTCGGTCGCCATGGGGTGCGGGCGAAGAGTTTCGAGCAATCGGCGATGAAGAGGCGGAGATCGGAGGGGCGATTTTCGGTCACGCTGGCGATCTGGATGGTGTTGCCGGTGACTTGCTGGCAGATGGCGGTGAGCTCCTGGAGGGAGGCGGAGTTTTCGAGGCCGCCGGCGACGTTACCGAGCCAGCCGTCCCATTGATCGAAGTCGCGGACTTGCTCGAGGACGAGATCGGCGAGGTCGTGGACGTGGAGGCAATCGCGAACCTGCTTGCCAGTGCCGCCGTAGCCGATGTAGGAGAGCTTCCGCTGGTAATGGTGGGCCATGACCCAGAGGGCGACGACGCCTTGATCGACTTTCCCGAATTGCCAGGGACCCGCGATGACGCCGCAGCGGTTGACGACGGCTTTCAGACCATACGTTTCGCGGTATTCCTCGATGAGCTGCTCGGCGGCGAGTTTGGTGAAGCCATACAGCGAGCGCGGACCGTCGAGCGCGAGGGACTCGCTGACACCACGTGAGCTGAGGCCGGGGGTGCCTTCGTCTTCCCAGACGAAGCGGGTTTCTTCCTCACGCCACGGGTGAGATTCGAGTCGAGCGACGGGATAGACGCGACTGGTGGAGAGAAAGATCATGCCCGCGCCGTGCTTGCGGCATTGCTCCAGGCAGTGGTAAGCGCCGACGAGATTGGTCTGAAAAAGGTAGTCCGGGGAGCCGTCGCGGCCCGCGAGAACGGAGGGTTCAGCCGAGCATTCGATCATCAGATCGAAGGGCTCGGTGGGGAAGGTTTCGGGATGGCGGACGTCGCCCTGATGGAAGCGGACGTCCGCGGCTTCGAGGCGGGTGACATTGAGCTCGGAACCGCTGCGGTAGAGGTTGTCCATCGCGGTAATCGAGACCTCAGGCATGGCCTCACGCAAGGCAAGGGCGAGGTTGGAACCGACGAAACCTGCGCCTCCGGTGATTAAAATCTGCATTTATTAGAAAAATTCGTGGGTGACTGTCTTTTGGAACAGAAGCAGACGGAGGGTGCCAATTGGAGGGATCTTCGAGCCGATCATTGGCTGATCTTTTGCATTCAAACGAATCGCAGACGGGCTCCGCGTAGAACTCCTCAGTTCCCTCTGTTTCCTCCTTTGAAACTGGTTCTTTTAGGGTTTTGAACAGAAGCAAACGAAGGGTGCCAATTGGAGAGATCTTCGAGCCGATCATTGGCTGATCTTTTGCATTCAAACGAATCGCAGACGGGCTCCGCGTAGAACTCCTCCGTTTCCTCTGTTCCCTCCTGTGAAATTCTTCGGTCAGATTTTGAACAGAAGCTAACGGAGGGTGCCAATTGGAGGGATTTTCAAACCAAGCATTGTCACCTCACAATCCCAGAAAACACCTGTAAGGGCTCCGTGCGAAGCTTCTCCATTTCCTCTGTTTTCTCCTGTAAAACTACGAATTGAGTGGAACATCTGGACCATCGTCTTCGCGGTTGGCACCTGGCAAAATCAACCGATGTAGCCCGTCAACAAGCTTCATCTGGTGGAAATTGATCAGCAAACCCACCGGCACATCCAGGAGTTTCATGTAGCTGAGCAACTGTGCTTTATGGATTGGAAGAACCTTCTCCACAGCTTTTGCTTCCACAAGCAGACAGCCTTCAATAAGCATGTCAAACCGAAGCGGCTCCTGTTTCACGAAGCCTTTGTAGTTGATCTCGACGATTTTCTGGCTTTCGAAGGATAGCTTTCTTAGCCCGAACTCTTTGGTCATGCACCACTCGTAAATTGACTCGATCAATCTAGGTCCCTTGTCCCGGTGCACCTCAATAGCCGCAGCGATGATTTGCTCGGTTAGTTCGGAGGCTTTGTGGTATGATGGATGCATTGAATCCAGAATTTTTGAACAGGAGCAAACGGAGTGGGCCAATTGGAGGGATTTTCAAGCCGCTCATTGGCTGAACTTTGGATTCTTCCGATGAACCGTGGATGGACCAGTGCGAAGCTCCTCCGTTCCCTCTGTTTCCTCCTGTGAAACTCTTCGGTATTCAGATTTTTGAACACGAGCAAACAGAGTGGGTCAATTGGAGGGATTTTCAAGCCGCCCATTGGCTAAGCGCTATTAATCCTGAAATGAACCGTGGATGGACCGGCGCGAAGCTCCTCCGTTTCCCCAGTTTCCTCCTGTAAAATTCTTCGGTCTTCAGATTTTGAACAGGAGCAAACGGAGGGTGCCAATTGGAGGGATTTCCAAGCCGCTCATTGGCCAACCTTTCAATTCTTCAACTGAACCGAGGATGGGCAGCGCGGAGCTCCTCCGTTTCCTCTGTTTCCTCCTGTAAAATTCTTCGGTCTTCAGATTTTGAACAGGAGCAAACGGAGGGTGCCAATTGGAGGGATTTCCAAGCCACTCATTGGCCAACCTTTCAATTCTTCAACTGAATCGCGGATGAACTAGCGCGAAGCCCCTCCGTTCCCTCTGTTTCCTCCTGTGAAATTTTTCGGTCTTCAGATTTTGAACAGGAGCAAACGGAGGGTGCCAATTGGAGGGCTTTTCAAACCGCTCATTGGCTAAACTTGTAAATCTCGAAATGAACCGCGGATGAACCAGCGCGAAGCCCCTCCGTTTCCTCTGTTACCTCCTGTAAAACTCTTCCTCTATCTCCGCTTTCAACTTTCGGATTTCAATTTTTCTCCTGTCGCCTCGACGATCTGTCGGATGGTTTCTTCCAATGAAACCGTGATTTTCCACTCAGGATAGTGGGCTCGCATTTTGGTGAGGTCGGAGATGTAGCAGATGTGGTCGCCGATACGGTTGTCATCGACATATTGATAGACCTGCGCTTTGCCGGAAAATTTCTCGGCGAGCTTGAAGGCTTCCCAGATCGAGCAGGAATTGGCGCGGCCGCCGCCGATATTATAGACCTCACCGACGCGCGGGGCGGCGATGAATTCCTCGATGAAGCGGGCGACGTCGTGAGAATGGATGTTGTCGCGGACCTGCTTGCCCTTGTAGCCGAAGACCTTGTATTCGCGGCCTTCGAGGTTGCATTTCACGAGGTAGGAGAGGAAGCCGTGGAGCTCGACGCCCGAGTGGTTCGGGCCGGTGAGGCAGCCGCCGCGCAGGCAGGCGGTCGGGATGCCGAAGTAGCGCCCGTATTCCTGGACCATTACGTCGGCGGCGACTTTCGAGGCACCGAAGAGCGAATGCTTGGATTGGTCGATGGAGAATTCCTCGGTGATGCCGTTGAGGTAGGCCGGGTCGTCATAGTCCCAGCGCGTTTCGAGTTCCTTGAGGGCGATGGTGTTGGGTCGGTCGCCATAGACCTTGTTGGTGGACATGTGGACGAAGGGCGACTCCGGGCAGGCCTGGCGGGTGGCTTCGAGAAGGTTGAGGGTGCCGACGGCGTTGGTGTCGAAGTCGTCGAAAGGAATGGCCGCGGCGCGATCGTGGGAGGGCTGGGCGGCGGTGTGGACGATGGCGTCGGGTTTGAGATCCTTGATAAGGTTGAGCACGCCCTGGCGGTCGCGGATGTCGAGTTCGTGGTGGCTGAATCCGGGGAGATCGCGTTCGAGGCGCTGCTGGTTCCAGCGAGTGTCGCCCTGCGGGCCGAAGAAGGTAGCGCGTTGGTTGTTATCGACGCCATGGATCTGCCAGCCGAGCTGGGAGAAGTGGACGCAGACTTCGGAGCCGATGAGGCCGGAGGAACCAGTGACGAGAAGTTTGTTCATGGGAATCTTGGTGCTTGGTGCTTGGTGCTTGGTGCTTGGTGCTTGGTGCTTGGTTGGTGCGTAAGGAGTGATTCTCGCTGCACAGGCGCTTTTCTCTAGTGAAGCACAAGGCACGAAGAACAAGGAATCCTCCTCGAACTTTTCGGGCGCTTTTCTTTAACGAAGAAGCCGGAGACGGGAGTTAGAAAAGCGGCTGTATTGATGGGAGGACCGCATTGAGGCGGTGACGAAATGCTTGGTAGGCTTGGGCCGACAGGTGGACGCCGTCGGAGGTCATGGCGCGGGCGAGGTTGCCGGAGTCGTCGGCGAGGTCGGCGGGGAGGTCGAGGAGGTGAGTCGAAGGGTGGCTGGAGATGTTGCTTTTGAGCCAAGCGTTGAAGTCGCGTGCTTGGGCGTTGATCCGGTGATGATCGACGTGCCACGCTGCCACGGGTGGGATGCTGGTGATGATGAACGGAGGCTCTGGCCAGAGCCGCCGGGCCTCAGCAAGCAGCGATTCCATGGAGTGTTGCATGGATTGGAGATCGGTACCGCAGAGGAGGTCGTTTGTGCCGCCAAAAAAGATGAGCGCGGTCGGCTGGGTGCCGGCTTCGTCGGCGAGCCGCTCGCGGATGCCGTCGAGCGTGTCGCCATCAATGCCGCGGTTGGCAAGGTCGTTGCGGCCGATCAACTCTCTCCAGGAAACAAGCCGCACGTGGCTATCCCCAAAGAAGAGGATCGGATTGGAGGTGTCTTGGTAAGATTCGAATAGTGTCCTCGAACTCTGGTAGTTTCGATTGAGCTGATGAGGCGGCGTGCTTCCCGGGATTCGTTTTTCGATCACCCATGCCTGCCATGCTTTTTGTGGGATGCGGTAGTACCAGACGACGGCTCCAAGTAGGATCAGAGTGAGCGCCTGACTGAGAAGCAGCAAGCGGTTGATGCGGTGGGGAGTCACGAAACGGGTTGCCGGGAGGACAGCAATCGGGTCATCCAGCGCCGGACTTGGTTCGTTCGGTACTCGAAAAGCCACCACCATCCGGCGGAGATAAGGAGCACACCGAGCGCGAGCGCGGTGAAGATCAGAATGGCCTCGGGACCGGGGAGCCATTGATGGCCACCGAGGGCGAAGGCCGCGATGAAGAAGAGCAAGGGAAAGTGGACCACGTAGAGCGTGTAGGAAACTTCCGAGAGGGCGGTGGAGACGCGGGACCACCATCCGGTCTTGGGCCATGGTCCGAGAAGTCCCGGCATCCAGAGCGTGAAGGTGGCGGCGACCATCCAGTCGTTTCCAAACCAAAGGTCGGTTTTGGACAGGGCGAGTGAAGCGAGAAACAGCGGAGCAGGAAGCACGCGCCAGAGCTTGCTCTTTCCCCAGCGGCCGATCGGGCTGTGATGGGCCAGCCACCAGACTACGGCACCCATCAACCAGATGAGCCCGTAGGAGACGAGGCGAGACGGCAGCCAGAGGATGAGGACGGTGGCAAGAAAGAGCGAGATCATGGCGCGCCCCCAGCCACTCGTTTTGCGAAAACCCTTCGCCGCCTCAGCGGCAGCATCTCGTGGCACGACTGGGGCCGCGCATTCCGCCCCACAACCGTCAGCAGCCTTGTGACTTGTGCCTTGTGCCTTGTGCCTCATGCCGCAACGCACCAGCGGAGTGACGGCGAAGACGAGTAGTGGAAACAGGGCGTAATACCAAAACTCGTTGGCCAGGCTCCACAGGGGCCCGTTGCTGCCGTAGACGGGAACTTCAATGGTTTGCACGAAGAACAGGTTGCCGAGAAAGGTCAGTGGACCGAGCGACGCCGGAGTCTCCGAGCTCGGGCCCGAGCAGAAGACGTTTGCGTAAAGTCCCGAGTAGGCCTCACCCACGAGCCGAGACCCGAGAGAGTCGAGAGCCAGAGTGAGGATCAGGGTGGGCACCAGAACCGTCCAGAGTCTGGACAGCCGGGCCACAGCGTAGCGTTGCCATGAAAAGCGCTGCTGGACGAAGGCGGAAAGAACGGATCCGCCGACGAAATAGCCGGACAGGACGAAGAACACCATGACAGCTTGATGTCCAAGCCCCGTGGCCAAGTAGAAGGCTTTCCACAAGGGATGAGCGACGCCCGCGTCGGCGTAATCGATAAAGAGGAAGGCCCGCAGATGACCAAGCATGACCAGCAGGGCTGCGACACCGCGAATCAGGTCGAGGAAGCCATCGCGGTGTTTCATAGGGAGAGGATCCGTGGGCGAGGCTCAAGGCGAAAGTCAGGGCTGAGATGGAGACCAGGCCAGTTTCCCGAGCACTTCGGATTGGAAGATCTGCCAAGCGTGGGCCTCATCTTGGGCCCCGGTGATTCCCATCTGAAGCACTCGGGCGGCACCACGGCCTCTTACGAATGAGTTGTCAAATCGGTCGCGACGGCTGAGGCCTTCACGGATATCGCGGGAACCAAATCCCTGCATCCATGCGCCTTTGTAAGCATAGAATGTCCGGCCCCCTGGATCTGTGAGGGTGGTTGAATCGAACATGAGGGGTGCCTGGCCAGTTGACTCGAAAATTCGGTCCGGGTTGACGGACTCAAGAGTGAATCCCGCCACCACATTGCATTGTTCCGGCACGTGGCCTACCAGATCCATCATCGGCCCAGCCTCAAGCAGATCCCATTCGAAATAGAAGAGGGTGAGATTCTCTCCACTGGGCCCTTTCCACTTCATCTCAGCACCTCGACTTGCGTTGTAGAAGCCAACAATTTTTGAAAAATCCCCCGGCTCAGCCATGGCATCCGCGACCATGGGAAGCGTGAAGACAGGCGCGTCAGAGACGGGGGCGGAGGAGCGCCAGTGGCGGATGGAGAGATCCGTGGCGACTAGGAAGGCGGCAAGTATGAGCGCGAGTTTCATGGCGACTGCGTCGGGTGCTTGGTGCTTGGTGCTTGGTGCTTGGTGCTTGGTGCGACTGCGTCGCGTGCTTGGTGCCTTGTGCCTGGTTGAGCCTGAGAAGCGATGCTCGCAGTTCAGGCGCTTTTCTTTTACGGAGAACAATGCACGAGGAACAAAGCACAAGGCACAAGGAACTAGGAACTGTTCTCGAACTCTTCAGGCACTTTTCAGGCGTCTCTCAGCCTAGCTCGGATCCACGAGGGGTTGCGTCTGCAATCCAAAACTGCGCGGACGATAACGGTATCACTTTCAACGGTGTAATAGATGGCGAATGGGAAACGTTTTGACAACGAACGGTGCAGGTCCTTGTAAACCCTGCGATGAATTCCACCGAAGATTCTCAGGGATTCCACGTCGGCATAGAGGCAGGCAAGAAAATGATCTCCAACACCCTGTTCGCTCGCTTCATAGAAACCGAAGCCGTCGATTAGGTCGTCCCGCGCCGCCTCCAGGACTTGAAGTTTCATCGAAGCATTCGATTGATCTGCTCTTTCGCCAATTCCCAATCGAGCACCTGCGAAGATCCCTGATCCATTAATCGCTGTCGTTCGTCCAAGATATCCTTGTGCCACTGCGGGATTTCGACCGTATCCGGATCCGCGGTAAGTTCGGCCCAGACGGCTTCCAGAAGTGCCAGCTTCTCAGGCAAAGGCAATTGGCGGATTTCTGCTTGAGCGATCACGAGTGCATTATCGCAGTGGATGGGTCGATGAGCAATTCTGTTCTTCGAGCAACTTCTCGGCATATTCAGCGGCGATATCGTCGGTGACGAGCCAAGTGAATTCACCGTTTGCCCAACGACCGATCATCTCATTGTTTGGGCTGAGTGGATGGGTCGCGCGATCGGCCGCCAGAACGATATTGGTATCCAGAACGGCACGTGACATGGTCAGGGGCTTTCAGGACTCGTCATTTCGTCCAAGCGCCTGACGCTCCTCCTCGATGTCCGCGCCCGCAGCGCGTTTTTCGTCAGCTTTGGCTTGGGCACGAGCCACTAGGGCCAGGGTTTCAGGCCGGAACCGTTTTTGCCGCATCTCGAATTGGGCGACTTCCAACCTGATGAAACGGGCAACACGATCTCCCGAGCCCGTGATCTGGTTGGCTTGTTCGAGGAGGTCGTCTGGAATTTTCAATGCGCCCATGGGTGAAGCTACAGGAGGTGGAGGTGATAAATCAAGGGAGAAGAGACCTGAAGGGAGGAGGAGAGAAGGATGAGGCTGGAAACTTGAAACCTGAAGGGAGGAGAAGAAGGGATGAGGCTGGAAACCTGAAACCTGAAGGGAGGAGGAGAGAAGGATGAGGCTGGAAACTTGAAACCTGAAGGGAAGGAGAAGAGAGGGATGAGGCTGGAAACCTGAGACCGGAGGGGAGGAGAAGAGAGGGATGAGGCTGGAAACCTGAAGGGAAAGGCAGGAAGACCTCAAAGCCGAAGGAAGACTTGAAGCTGGCGAGGTGTCCGTTGGGCTACTCTTATCTTCAGCCCTCAGGTCTCAGCCCTCAGGTTTCAAGTCTCAGCCCTCAGGTTTCAAGTCTCAACCCTCATGTTTCAAGTCTCAACCCTCAGGTTTCAAGTCTCAGCCCTCAGGTTTCAAGTCTCAGCCCTCAGGTTTCAAGTCTCA
>CAZVMS010000229.1:0-3244 GCA_964628795.1 uncultured Haloferula sp.
AAAGTCTTCGTTCTTGTTCTTGGTGGTGGTGCGGTCGTTCTCATTCTTCATTTCGAACATGATCGAGACGATCTCGTTGTTGTCCGTGTCCGCATCGCGAAAGATGTAGTCACCCTTGCTGCCGCTCCTGGCGTCGTTGTCCTTTTCAAAATAGGCTTTGCTGAAAGCGGTGGCGCGGAGGCGGTTGAACTCGGTCTCGCAGTGTTGCTCCAGGGTCTCGCCGACCATTTTGGTGGAGAGCTTCGCCTTCATGTCGCGGAGGCGCTCAATGGCGATGTCCCGGTCTTTGAGCTGGGCTTCGTAGCGATCCTTGAGGGATTGCTCGGCGAGTTGTTTCTGGAGTTCGAGTTGCTGGAGGTTGTTCTGGAGGGTGTCGCGCTCTTTCTGGACGGCTTCGAGGGCTTCCTTGATGGCGAGTTTTTGATTCAGATCGGTGGCTTCCAGCCTGTTTTTCAGCGCTTGGATTTCGGCGTCCTTCGCGGCTGCGGCTTCCTGGAGGTCTTTGCTGCGCTTGAGCTCGGCCATTTGTGAGGCGGCTTGGGTCTCCTGCTTGGCTTGGGCGAGTTCGGCCGCCAATCTGTCGCGTTCCTTTTCCACGGCGGCCATGGCTTCCGCGACCGCCAACTTGCGGGATTCCTCGCCCTTATCCAACCGGGCTTTCAATTCCTGGATTTCAGCTTCCTTCGCGGCGGCGGCCTTTTGCATTTCGCCGTCGGCCTTCTCTTTGGCGAGCTCGAGGGCGTTGAGCTTTTCCTTTTCAGCGAGTTCGAGGCGCTGGTGCAGTTGCTCTTCAAACTCGCTGTTGCGAACTTGTTTGAGGATATCCGCGTAGCCGGCTTCATCGACTTTGAACGCTTTATGGCAATGGGGGCAGATGATGTCTTTCATGGTTTGAATCGAGATTGGGGATTGCTGATTGGTCAGAGGGGTGTTCCCAGCCAGTGGGAGGCGGGGGCTTGTAGGAATTCGGCGATGGGGATGCCTTGTCCGCCGACGAGGAGTTTGGCGGTGGGGTGGTGGGTTTTGTCGAAGGCGGCGATGCCGGGGAGGGTTTGCTTGCGTCCGCCGCTTTTGACCTCGATGGCGACGAGGGAGTCGCCACGCTGGAGGACGAAATCGACTTCCAGGTTCCGCTCGCGCCAGTAGCTGACGGTGATGCCGGTGCCGATGGAGGTGTTGACGAGGTGGGCGCCGACGGCGGATTCGATGAGGTGGCCCCAGGCATCGCCATCGGTGCGCAAGGCCTCGGGGCTGCGGCCGGATTGGGCGGTCATGAGGGCGGTGTTGAGCACTTGGAGCTTGGGGCTGGAGGCGCGCTGGCGGATCAGGTTTCCGGAAAATTTCTGCAAACCGGCGACCATGCCCGCACCTTCGAGGAGCTGGAGGTAATGGGCGAGGGTGACGGTGTTGCCCGCATCGACGAGCTGGCCGAGCATTTTCTGATAGGCGAGGATCTGGCCGGAATAGGCGCAGGCGAGCTGGAACATGCGCCGGAGGAGGGCGGGCTTGTCCACTCGGGTGAGCAGGAGGATGTCGCGGGAAAGGGTCGTTTCGATCAGCGAGTCGTTGATGTATTGCCGCCAGCGGTCGGGATCGTCCGCCAGAGGAGCGGCACCTGGATAGGCACCGAAGAGCAGGTATTTTTCCAAATCCCAACCAAAGGCCTCCCGCATTTCGGCAAAAGACCAGTGAGGAACGGGAATGGTTTCGAAGCGGCCTGCCAAGCTCTCGGTGAGGCCGGATTGGATGAGCAGGGGCGATGAGCCGAGCAGGATGACTTTCAAGGGGGTGGCGTCGTGGGTGTCGGCGTCCCAGAGGAGTTTGACGACTTCCGGCCAGCGGGCAGCTTTCTGAATTTCATCGATGACGAGCAGCGCACCCTCGGGGTGGTTGCGGGCTTTGATGCGTGCGAGATCCCATTGCTGCTCCAGCCATGCCTGGTCGCGGAGGGTGGGTTCGTCGGCGGAAGCGTAATGGGCGGGAAGTCCGCAGGCTTCGATGACTTGCCGCACCAAGGTGGTTTTCCCGACCTGACGCGGCCCCGCCAGCACCTGGATGAAACGGCGCGGCTCGCAGATGCGGGATAGCAGCAGGGAATGGAGGTGGGAGCGCTTCATATTATTTACTCAGCACAGTGAGTAAATTGTTAGGGGTTGGTGAGCAAGCGGGAAAATGGGTGAATTTCAATCGTCGTGGAAGGAGGCGAAGACGCAGATTAGGGCGACGAGACAGGCGGCGAAGCGGGTGATGAGGATGGTGGTGGGGTCGGCTCCGATGGCGGCGAGGAATTGGCAGGAGGTGGGGCGCATGGCGTAGAGGAGGAGCGGGAGGCCGATGATGACGAAGCCGATGCCGCTCAGTTCGTAGTTGAAGGAGCGGGTGAGGATGTAGCCGCCGATGAGCGCGATCATGAGGCCGAGGAAGTAGCAGAACCACGGCAGGGCATCGATGAGCGGCAGCGAGGTGCCGATGACGATGACGGGGAAGCCGATGAGGAGGCGGAGGAATTTGAGCTTGGGCATGGATGGGAGGGTGATGTTTTCCAACCGCGAACTGTCGGACGAGGATTCATCGTTTCTACGGGAGGACATCAGGGTCAGGGGCTCGGACTATTGAGTTAGGAATGCGAATTCCTCCGGGCTGATGAGGCGGAGGGCGGACTCCAAGGGGAGGCCGGCTTTGGCGATGTCTTGGGCGGCTTTGACGCGGTTGTATTCGGTTTTGCGGAGTTCGACGCGGCGGGATTCCGGATCCCAGAGAACCCAGCAGGCGCGGCGGTCGTCTTCGGAGCGGGGTTGGCCGACGGAACCGACCATGACGACGCAGGGTTGACCGGTGGGGATGGTGAAGGTGGTTTCGTTCTCCCAGGTGAGCTTCGTTTTGGGATGGTGGAAAATTTCCTGCTCATGGGTGTGGCCGAAGAAGCCGACCTTGAATGTTTGGGCGGCGAGAAATTTGAGAGTGGAAACGGCGCTGTTGTAGCTCTGGATGTAGTCAAAGCACTCGGGATCATCGAGGTTGGCGTGGGCGATGGCGGCACCTTCGATGAGTCTGGCGTAGGGAAGTGCGGCGAGCCATTCGGCTTGCTCGGCGTTGAGGGAAACGGCGGAGTGGACGAGGCCGGCGGTAAAGCCGTCCTTTTTCCAGTTGGGTTCCGTAGGGCGGCGGCCTTTGCGGTATTGCTGCATATCGACATCGTGGTTTCCCATGACGGCGGTGGCACCGAGTTTGCGGCAGAGATCGA
>CAZVMS010000230.1:0-20763 GCA_964628795.1 uncultured Haloferula sp.
TGACCGTCCTTCCCGGCGTCACCGACCCGGAGGTCATCGCCACGCTCACGCCCGCGCGCATCGCTGCCGCCCGCAGGAAATCAGCCGGCCGCGACCTCGCCGCCTGAACGCTGTCAAGGTGGCCGCGTTTACCCCGCTTACGGTTGAGTAGCGGTGGAGAACAGATTTCACAACCGCTGCGCTAGAGGGCTCTTCCGTCTTCGCCCTGCGGGACTACGCCGTGACAAGGCGGGCGAGCTTGGGCGAGGTGGCTGATTCAACGGCAAAGATGGCGCGAAGAGGCAGGTCAAAACTGGTTCCGGCGATGTAGCCTGTTTCACACTACACGACAAAATTTTAGATCGCTTAACAAATGGTAGCTTGGGGTGTAACCTGTTGGTTGTGGAAACAAAAGAAAACAACTCCCAAGCTGTCGGACACGCTCTGCACGCACCTCTCTTCAATTCATACATCTCTTGGATGAACGGTGCGAAAACTCTCTTGTTGCTGGCAAGCTTAACGGTGCCGGGGGCGTCGGAATCCACACGCTGTCCTACCGTGCCGCAACTGCCAGCCCGCCCGCCTCCGCGCAGATTGCCGGGATCTTCGGCGACGACCACGCAGAAATCTTCGCCAGCCAGTCCGATGGAGGCACCAAGGCGATCATTTCCACCGAGGAGGATTGGATCGACCACGACCCCGCGCCATACACCGGGCTCGAGCTCCGCTGGGAGCAAGCGGGTGGAGCCAACGGCACCAACGTCGACGTCCGCCCCATGATCGAGCTGGGGGGCAGTGGTACGCCTCGGCCACTTCCTGCGCAACATCCGCGGACAATGCTCCCATTGAAAACAAAAGCCTGCCCCTCACCACCGCGGTCGCTGACTGGCGCGCTGTCACGCTTTCCGACAACTCGGCGGTGCTTGGCCCATCGCCTGCCGCTGATCTCAGCGGCCCGATCACCAATCTCGGCTTTTTCGCCGACTTCAGCGCGGAGGACGAGGACCAGACCCTGCTGCTCGACCGGCTCGAACTGGTCGGTCATCCACTCTTCCCCGACGAAGAACCGTGGACCCTGGTATCAATGCCCGACTTCACCAACGCCGACATCGCCGACATGTCGGGTGCGCTCATGGGGGTTCCCGCCGCCTGCGACTGGGATGGCGGTCAGAACGGCAGCCCGACGATTATCTCCTCCACTATTCCTTCGATCACCCCGCCGGGACCCGGCAGATGCCGAACGGCCTTTCGGGGAGTTCAACGCACAGATCCGCACGGACGATCCTCCGAGGGAACCACCACCACCCACGAGTTGACACCCACCAGCCTTCCGGCCCGGAGATTCTACCGCATCACCGAGACCCCATGAGGAACTCTCGATCCTGGAGGAGCAGGCATAGTCGGCCGCCAGCCGCTACCAAGCGCCCCCCTGCGTGCCCCCGTGAGGCGAAATCGCAAAAATTCCGGGAAATTCCGCCCCAACTGTTTCGATTTTCGGGTCGGGATTGTTCTTCCCTTACGAATACCCGAATACCCGAATACTTTACGAATACTCGAAATCCGGGCCGTTTGTTGGGGTCGTGTGTCCGCCAAGGAGGCTCGTTCACCCCGTCAGCATTCAACCATCGTTTAGAGCAAAGTTCGCCAAAAAAGAGACATGAAACATCCCTTGAGACTCCCGCTTCTCGCGGCCATCAGCTCGGCCGCGCTCGCTGCCTTCTCGTCTGCCCAGACCAGCGTCGTCTGGCAGGGCGGGACAGGCAGCTACACCGATGCCAACTGGACCGTCGATGACGGGCTCGGCGGCGGTCCCGTTGCGGACCGGAACGCGCCCTCCTTCAATTCGGGAGCCATTCACATGACCATCAACGGTGGCACCGTGAATGATTTCACGAATGCCAATACGGGCACGGCAGCGAGCAGTGACACCATCCTCATCACCGGAGGTGCCGCCATCTCCGGCGACTACATGAGACCCAATGCCGGTGCGACGCCGCTTTACCTCACGTTCGGATCTGGCAGCATCACCATGTCGGATCCCAATTCTTTTCGAACGGCCGGTGGCAGTTTCTCCGGACAAATCAACTTCACCGGTGCAGCCGGTTCCGCTTTCGTGAGGCAGACCAACATTACCGTTTCTAGCACTGCCCTGGCTGACAAGGTCAAATTGGGGTTCTTTGCGATTGATGGCACGAAGATCACTACGGCCACCTCTTTCAACGGCAGCAATCTTGCCACTGTAAATTCGGAATTGGCTTTAAAAGTTATCAACAACAAGTATTTCGAGGTTACCGAAGTCGGAGGTGTTCAGACTTTGAATCTCCTCGCCGTGCCCGGAGAATCGGATCCCACCTTGGCGATCACTGCGGTTTCCCCGGGAGTGTGGGAGCTGACGCTGGCAGGCGAACCCGACACCCGTTACGAGTTCCGTGCGTCGCCGGACCTCGACTTCAGTCCGGGCACCTTGGTCGAGGGCTTGGTTCAAGGAAATCCCGGCAGCGACCCCGGCATGATCTCCGGACCCAATGACGAGTTCGTCACCACCGACAGCAACGGCGACGCGGTCGTCCGCGCCGCGACGCTGGCCGGCCCCAAGAATTTTGTTCGCGCCCAGGACGCCGGACTGATCTCACTGGCGGTCTTCGATTTCGAGGCGGACGGCCAGGGCTTCATCCCGACCGGAGAATGGGCATGGGGCGTGGCAGCCTCCGACAACGGATTCGCCAATGGCCAGGTGACCGGTGGCAACGGCAGCGATACCGGCAAGTGCTGGGGCACCGTCCTCGGCGATGGCGGACCGGCTATCAATGGCGGGATCACCCCGACCACCGACTCGATCCTGACTTCACCGGATATTGACCTCACCGGCGTGTCCGGTGCCCGGTTGGAGTTCGCCGCAGCGGTCGATGCGCAGATTGGCGACACGCTCGAGGTGCTCGTCCGGGATGCCGATGACGACTCCCTTCTCGACAAGATCACCCCTTTCGACTCGTTCCCGACCATCCCCGCTTGGGCCACTCTGGACTTCGCCCTGCCGGCAACCGCCGACGGAAACACCATCTACCTAGAATTCCGCTTCCAGGGGACCAACTCGGAGTTCCTCGGCTTTTATCTCGATGACGTCAGCATCACCTACTGATCCCACTGATTTCGCCAAACGCCAGACTGCACCCACTGCTAAGTTCCCTACCTGAAAATCAACTTTCAACCCTCCCGCTGATATCGTGACCACCACCTCCAGACGCCTGACTTGTGCTGCGATCGCCGCACTTGCATCCACCGCCACCAGCTACGGTGCCACCACCTTCGTGACCAACACTTCCGGCAACGCAGCTGCGCTTGCGGGAGACGGCGCAGGCACAACGACACCCTTGACGTTGAGCGCTGAGGATGGTGGGGGCACGCTGAATCTAACGACAATCAGCGTCTTCGACCAGAATGGAGTCACCACGCTCGGCATGGATGCCAATTCACTTGGCGTCAACAATGACAAGTGGGGGGTCGATCAAGAATGGACGTTTTCGTTTGATCAAATGCTTAGTTTTGATGGCTTTGTGATGAACGATACCAATACCGTTCAAGATCCTTTTTTGGTTTCATCGTCAGCTTGGATCGGAAACACGGTGACGAACGGCAGCAATTGGACTTTCAATAGCACGACTGGCACGATCAGCACGATTGCTATTCCAGCTAGCCCAACCACATTTACTTTTGCTGGATCCGGTCTGGCCGACGTTGCCGCGGGGACGAGTATCACCATTGCGCACAATTTCGCTGGTGGCGGTGGTGTCGAAATGAGAAGCTTCACAGTGAGCCCGATCCCCGAGCCCGGTTCGCTAGCGCTGGTAGGTCTCAGCGGCTTGTTCCTCTTCGTCCGCCGCCGCCGCTAGTTCAACGAGAGGCTTTCATCCAAAACCCCGCTCAAGCCTACGCCGGGCGGTTTTTTTTCCCTGATATTAAACTCATGTTGCGCCTCTTTTTTGGTCTTTTTCTTGTGCTCGTGGCGATAGGACCTGCGCAGTCACGCCCCAACATCATCATCTTCTTCTCCGACGACCTGGGCTACGGTGATCTCGGTTGCTTCTGGCAAGACCAGCGCCCGACCACCAAGAAGTTCGACACTCCGGCGCTCGACCGGATGGCCGCCGAGGGAGCCAAGCTGACGCATCACTATGTCGCCGCTTCGGTCTGCGCACCGTCGCGCGCCTCACTGTTGACCGGCCGCCACCAGGGCCACTGCGAGGTCCGCAACAGCCAGTTCGACAAGGCGCTCCCGGCGAACCACACCATCGCCTCCGTGCTCCAGGCCGCCGGATACCGCACCATCCATATTGGCAAGAATGGTCTGGCCGGCACCGAGACCTCGACCAACCTCACGGGCACCGGTTCGCAGAACCTCGCCGCCCACCCGCTGGACCGGGGCTTTGACCGCTTCTTCGGCTACCTGTTTCATTCCGACGGCCACGAGCATTACCCGCGCAACGGGACGACCAACAAAACCGCCCATATCTACGACGATTACCAGCAGATCACCCATGCCTCGGTCGATCTCTACACCACCGACGCCTGGACCGCCGCAGCCAAACGGGAGATCATCAACGAGGCCACCGATGGCGATGACCAGCCGTTCTTTCTCTACATCGCCTACGATGCCCCGCATTTCAACATGCAGCGGCCTGCGGTGGCCTATCCGCCCATCGACAATGACGGAGACCCACTGACCGGCGGCATCCAATGGACCACCGCCACCGATGGATCGGGCAAGGTGCGCTACGCCTCGACCGCCGACGGCACCGGCACCGTCGACGGTTACACCCACCCCGACATTCCCGCCGCATGGGCGGCGTCCGAAAAACAACATGTCGGCATGATCCGGCGCATCGACAATTCGGTCGCCGACATCCTCCAAACGCTCAAGGACCTCGGCATCGATGACAACACGCTGTGTATCTTCAGCTCCGACAACGGCCCGCACAACGAGGGCAACAACCCGCGCACCTTCGAGTCTTTCGCCAACATGGAGGGCATCAAGCGCGACCTGTGGGAGGCGGGAATCCGCGTGCCCACCATCGTCCGCTGGCCGGGCAACATAGCCGGAGCCACCGGCAACGAAGCGGAGATTCACGAAATCGATTATCCCAGTGCACTTTGGGACTGGATGCCGAGCTTCTGCGAGCTGGCCGGCGTGCCCGCCCCGGCTTGGTGCGATGGCGTTTCCCTGCTGCCCACGCTGACAGGCAGCGGTGCCCAACGCGACAAAGGCTACCTCTACTTTGAATTTCAAAATAGCGGAAGCACCCCGGACTGGGCCGAGTTTCCCAATCACCGGGGAGAGATCAAAGGTGAAATGCAGGCCCTGCGCATCGGCAATCACATGGGCGTCCGCACGGGCATCAGCACGGGCAGTGAACCCTTCAAGATCTACGATGTCACCACCGATCCCGGCCAAGCCACCGACCTGGCAAGCAGCCTGCCGGACCTCGCCGCCAAGATGCAGACCCTCGCTCTCACCGCGCGTCGTCCGGGCGGCGGTGTCAGTCGGCCCTACGATGGTCTTGCGCTGCCTGCGGTATCGTTCGCCTACGAACTCGCATCCGGCGTCGATTGGAGGAGCTTCACGGATCCCGGTGCCACCTGGCAATGGGTGCCCGAGTTCCGCGACCTGACGGCGACGGCCACCGGCACCACCACCAACATCCGCCTCGACGTGCGCCCGGGCGACGAACACTTCGGCATGCTCTACAGCGGATTCATTGAGATCCCGACGGCAGGCAACTACACCTTCCGTCTGGACTCGGATACCGGTGCCGACTTCTTCCTGCACGATGGCCACTTGATCGCCAATGATTTCAATCACAGCCCCAGCGCCACATCGGGCACCGTGAACCTTGAAGCCGGTCTGCATCCCTATCGCCTCTACTACCGGCACGCCACGGGAGCCCGCAACCTATCGCTCCAGTGGTCCGGCCCTGGTTTGACTCAGCAGCCGGTGCCGGACTCCGCGCTGTTTGCGGCCACGCCACTGCCGCTGAAGGCGGTCGACGATCTTTCGACTACGATCATCGGTCAATCCGTGCTCATCGACGTGCTGGCCAATGACTTGGATGACGGCCTGCCTTCACCGATCTCCATCCAAAGCGTGGGCACCCCCGACTTTGGAACGGCGGCGCTCGAAACCGGAAAGATCCGCTACACGCCACCTGCGGGGTTCGAGGGCACCGCCAGCTTCAGCTATACCATCACCGATGGAGACGGAAGCGACAGCGCGACCGTGACAGTGAACGTGGTGCCGCAACAACCGCCCAGCGCCGTTGACGACGAGACCGCCACCAGCGGGAGTCTCTCGGGCCCCGGCGATCCGGTCACGATTCCGGTGCTGGCCAACGACAGCGACCCCGATGGCGGCCCATCGCCCCTCTCCATCAGCTCGGTGGGCGTCCCGATCGGCGGCGGCGTCGTCATTTCCGGCAATGACCTCGTCTACACCCCGGACAAAAACTTCATCGGCACCGATGCCTTCCCTTACACGGTCAGTGACGGGGCCGCGGCGGCGACCGCCCGGGTGGTGGTCGAGGTCAGCGGACCAAGCCCCGGAAATTTGACCGCCTATTGGGATTTCGAGGGTGCGAACCCGTCCAACGTCAGCGATTCCGTCAGCAGCACGGTTGGCACGCTTGTCGGCTCGGCGGCGGTGAATGGCGCGGCCATCGCCCCGACGGGGGCGAATTCGCTCAGTCTGCCCAGCTCGGGTTCGTATTTCGATGCCAACACCAATGGCGGACTGGCGGGCACCGGGTCGTTCACCGTGTTTGCCTTGATTCGACACACCGCCGACACTCTGGGAACCTTCTTCAACTACTCCCCGAGCGCCAACCAAGGCGGCAGGGATCTGCGCCTGTTTGTCATGGGCAATGGTGGCTACCGCATCGAAATGACTGCCGGCGCCTTCTTCGAACTGTCGTCCACAGACTTTGATTTGAGTGACGGCAACACCCATGCGGTGGCAGCCGTCTTCGACAGTTCAACAGGCGACAGCTTCCGAGACGTCGACCTTTATGTGGATGGCAAGCTGTACAACGTGACCAGCGGCACTGACCATCTCGTCAATCTGCTGGCGGGCGGAACCATCCAGATCGGCCGGGATCAGGTCAGTCCGACCAACCGTCCCTTCGTCGGGCAGGTCGATGATGTGGTCGTCTACAATGAGGCCCTCAGCCTGGCTCAGTTGGATGAGCTGGCAGCCCAGGGAGTCCCGTCAGCTGAACTGAACCTCTTTTCCATCTGGATGGCGAATGCTGACTTCGGGCTGCGGGTGGAGGACCGCGCCTTCGACGCCGACCCCGACGGCGATACACTTGCCAATGGTCTGGAGGCCTGGTTCGGCACCCACCCCGGTGTGGCCAATGCAGGTCTGACCATCCTGATGACCGAGGCCAACGAAACGCGCATCCAACATCCGCAAAACCCGAATCCCCCGGCCAATTTGTCCGCCAGCTACGAGTGGTCGCCCGATCTCTCCGACTGGTTTCCGCCTGACGGGGTTTCAGGTCCGACCAACGGCACGAAGGCCACCTCTCTCATGGAAACCACCGATGGAATCAGAACCGTCACCATCACCACCACTCCGGAACTGGGGGCTCTCTTCCTCCGGCTTGCGGTCACTCAAGAGTAAGACCTCATCGGTTTCCTGAAACTACGAAACGATTCGCCTCAAATCCACAAGCCGCCGCTGCCGGAGCAATCTGACCCCGATCCAACAACCCGCCTGCCATGAACCATTCCCTTGGAAATCCGCTTTTCTCCATCCTCGCCTCGCTGGCGCTCTGCGCTTCCGGCTCGGCACAAATCACCATCGCCGACTTTGTCGATGACTTTCCCACCACAAACGGTCCCGGTCTACAATTTGACGGGACCGAAACCCTGGCACCCGGCTGGGACTACATGTGGAACCCGGTGGCCGATGGCATGGGCACCGCGACCAACTATCAATCCCTAGTGCCGAATACCATCGATGTCGGCGGCAATGCCGTCGATGACGAGGGCCTGTTCACCAACGTCGGCAACATCGCCTTCAATGCCGCCGGTCAGGGAAATTTCCGCTATGGTCGTGTCGGTATCGGATCCAGTCATCCGGGCACGACGGAACAGAATCGGGCGATCTTTGCCTACACCATCCAAGCAGGCGAAGCGGGGGCCATCTCCATCACCAACAGTTCCCTCAAGCTGAATAACGCCACCGGGAAAATCAATTACGAGATCTTCGTGAACAACGAATCGAAGGTGAGTGTCGCCGATTTCACCTCAACCACCCCGGTCGCCTTTGATACCCCGCTGGGGATTCTCGACGCCGGCGACACCGTGTATGTGACGGTAGGTAATGGTAACAACGGTTCGACCAACGACGCCTTTGTCATCGACTTCAGCCTCGAGAGCCTGCCCGCGAACGACACCGAGCCACCGACGCCCAACCCGATGACCTGGGCCAGCGTGCCGGCAGCCGTGAGTGACAGCAGCATCACCATGACGGCGACTACCGCCAGCGATGCCAACGGCGTGGAATACTACTTCACCTGCACCTCCGGCGCAGGCCATGACAGCGGCTGGCAGGGCAGCCCGATCTACACGGATGAAGGCCTAAGCCCGAACACCACCTACACCTACACGGTGAAGGCGCGCGATGCCGTCGGTCTTTACGAGACGGCAGCCTCCGTCCCGGAGTCCGCCACCACCGGCGCGCCGGACACGGCCAAGCCCAGTCCCGACCCGATGACGTTCGCGGTCGCCCCCGCGGCAACGGGTCCCTACTCGATCTCGATGACGGCCACCACGGCCACCGACGCCAGCGGCGTGGAATACTACTTCGCCGAAACCTCCGGCAATCTCGGGGGCAGCGACAGCGGCTGGCAGGACAGCCCGGATTACACGGACGACGGCCTCAGCCCCGACACCACCTACAGCTACACCGTGAGCGCGCGCGACAAGAGCGCCAACCAGAACCAGACCGCCGCGTCCAACCCCGCTGCCGAGGCTACCACCGACCCGGAGTTGGTGGAACCCGTTCTGGTGGGCGGATTCGACGGGACCAATGACGTCGCCCTGCAAAGCCCCACCATGTCCAACACCACGGTAACGTTGAGCAGCACCACGGGCGACATCACCCCAAGCGCGGGCTCCTTCCAAAGCAACAGCCTGCTCTGGGGCACGACGGACCTCGACGTCGATCCCGTTGACACGAACTCGCGGCAGATCGTCCAGTCGGGTTCACCGTTCACGCTGACGCTGGTGGTGCAGAACAACGACTCGCTGGATCTTGCGCTGGATAAGATCCACTTCCGGGTGAAGAAGGACATCAACAACGAGGGCCCCAACAAGGTGATCATCACCTACACCGCGGGTGCGTTGGGATCCGCCGGCGTCAGCACCGAGGTCACCATCCCCAACGGGGTGACCGGTCATGATGTGAGCTTCGGCGATTTCCTCGCCGACACGACGCTCGCCACCGGCGAATTCGCCTACTTCACGTGGTCGCCGGGTCCCCCCGAGAATCCCGCGGGCAACACCGGATTCCGGGTTGATAATGTCGCGGTCTCGGGAACGCTGACCCTTTCGGACTATCTCTCCTGGGGCAGCGGGCAGAACTGGACGCTCGGCGACCCCGGGACCGGCGATCAGGAGGACTATGACGGAGACGGCCTCAGCAACGACACGGAGCGGATCTTCGGCCTGAACCCGGCGGATTCGAGTTCGGTGAATCCGCTCACGTTCCCGTTCGACCCCGCCGCCGGGACCTTCAGCTACACCCGGCGGAGCCCGTCACTCACGGGGCTGACCCACCAGATCTTCTATTCGACGGACCTCGACCAGTGGGAGCTCGACGCCGGCGCCCTCCAGACGCCCGGTTCCCTGCTCAACGGAGTCGAGACCGTCGATGTCGCGCTGACACCGGCCCTGCTCGACGAGCCCAGGCTTTTCGCGAGGGTCAACGCCCAGCTGATCGTCCTCGGGCCCTCGCCCGAGCTGATCAGCCTGTGGGGAAGCGGCAGCACCGTCACCCTGAACTTCACCGAGCCGCTGAACGAAGCCACGGCGACCAACATCGACAATTTCAGCGTGGAACTGGACGGGGGAGGCAGCATCACCGTCACGGGCGCATCGCTCAGCGAGAGCGGCAAGACGGTCACCCTGAGCCTTAGCTCCAGCCTCAGTCTGGCCAGCGCCTACAACGTGACCCTTGGCAATGTGACCGGCCCCAATGGCGAGCCGCTCGTCGGCGACAGCGTGGGACAGTTCCAGACCTGGGACGATGACCCGAACGGGATCAAGGTCTTCATCCTGGCCGGTCAGTCGAACATGGTCGGTTACGGGCGCGAGGGCAGTGGCGTCGACGTGAAAGGCACCCTGCGCTACCTCGCGAACAACAATGCCACCTATCCGGAATACGATTACACCACCATGCTCGATACGCCCGGCGATCCCGCCAATAGCACCTGGGCCTCCCGCAGTGACGTCAAAGTCTGGTGGCTCGCCAACACCTCGGGTAATGACACCCTCGGCACGAACAACATCCGCAAGGGCGACCTGACGGTCGGCTTCGGCAGGGACGGCACCATGATCGGCCCCGAGTATGCCTTCGGCCAGGTTCTCGGTGACTTCTATGCCTCCAACGATGTTCTGATTATCAAGACCGCCTGGGGCGGCAAGGCCCTCGCTTCCGAGTTCCGCCCGCCCAGTGCCGTCGCCGACCGTGGCGGCGAAGTGGGGCTCTATTATCAGGCCATCCTCGACCAGGTGCGTCAGGCACTCGACAACCTCGGCACTGAATTTCCCGAATGGAGCGGACAAGGCTATCAGATCGTCGGCATCGGATGGCACCAGGGCTACAACGACAAGGTCAACCCGGACTTTTCCGCCGAATACAAGGACAACCTGCCCGACCTGATCAGCGACCTGCGGGGGGAATTCGGCAAACCCGACCTGCCCTTTGCCATCGCCAGCAGCGGCATGACGGCAGCGGCGGTTGAGTCGTTCCCCTACTCCGGCTACTCGCTGGTGGAGAAAGCCCAGCTCTGGGTTGCCGGCGTGGCCCAACCTGCCGAGGTCCAATCCAGCGACACCCGCCCCTTCTGGGAAGCGGTGGCGGATTCCCCGATGGACCAGGGCTACCACTGGAACCAGAACGCCCGCAGCTACTTCCGGATCGGCCAGGCTTTGGGGAGCGACATGGTGGATCTGCTCACACCGTGAGCCGCCACGAAGTGCCCCCTGGGTGCCCTCGCGAGGCGAAATCGCAAAAATTTCAGGAAATTTCGCCCCAAGTGTTTCGATTTTCCGGTCGGGACGGTTCTTCCCTAAGAATACCTGAGATCCGGGTATTTCGTTGGTGTCGTGTGTCCGCCAAGGAGACTCGATCAAGCCCCCAGCATTTAACCATCATTTATAATCAAGATCACAATACAAGGTCACTATGAAACATCAGTTCAAAATCCCAGTTCTCGCGGCAATCACCTCAGCCGCAATCACCGCATCCGCATCCGCCGTCACGATCGCTGATTTCGTCGATGACTATCCTAGCGTAATCGGTGCCGGCCCTCAATTTGACGGAACCGAGACACTGACACCCGGCTGGGACTACATGTGGAACCCGGTGACAGGTGGCATGGGCACTGCGGCCAACTATCAATCCCTAGTGCCGAATACGGTCAACGTCGCTAATAATACCAACGATGACGAGGGTTTGTTCACCAACGTCGGCAACGTCGGCTTCAATGCCAACGGCCAGGGGGATTTCAAGTTTGGCCGCATCGGTATCGGGTCCAGCCATCCGGGCGTAACCGAATCAAATAGCACAATCTACGCTTACACCATCCAGACAGGCGAAGCGGGGATCATCTCGATCACCGGCAGCTCGCTACTCATGAAAAGCGCTGTCAACACCAATGGGATTGATCTTGATGTGTATGTGAACGATACCCTCATCAGCGGCTTGAGCCTTGATGGATTCAACACCTCCGGCACCGCTGTAAGTGGTGCTTTCGATGGCTCACTGGGCCCACTCAGCGTTGGCGATACCGTTTACGTGGCTATCGATAATAATGGAAACTCAGCCTTCGATGCTTTTGTCATCGACTTCAGCCTCGAAAGCACGGCCATTCCCGAGCCCGGTTCGTCGCTGCTGCTCGGTCTCGCCGGCCTACTGTCCGTCTACCGCCGTCGCCGCTAGGAACGAAGGCCATTCGTGTGCAACAGGGACTCGAGGCCCAGGGAGCCACCCCGATCGCCACCCCGAACCTCGATCGTCTGGCGGCCGGCGGAATGATGTTTACCGACGCCCACAGCCCGTGCTCGCTGTGCCCGCCGACCCGCTTCGCCATGATGGCCGGGCCGTTGCCCTTCCGCTACGGCAAGCGCTTAGGCTCCTGGAATTTCAGCGAGACGGCTGCGGTTCTGCGAAATCGCAAACACACCACGGTCGGCGAGGTCATGCAGGCGGCGGGATACCGCACCGCGATGCTGGGAAAAATGCATATCGCCGGGGGCGATACCTTCAATTTCACCCAGCCTGAACGGCCCATCCCGACCTTCCCGACCTCCGATGGGTTCGACTACACCTTTGTCGAACACGATGGCATTCAGGACCCGCCGATCGATTTCGAACCTGACGCCGTCGGCAACCCGGGCAGTCCGCCCAATGTGCCGGTGCAGGGGGTCAATGCGTCGTGGGGCGGCAATGCCCATTCCGACATGGTTTACGAACTCGACCTCCGGGTGGGGCGCATCCTTGCCAAACTGGAGGACCCGGACGGCAATCCGCTGACCGATGACAGCATCCTCGCGAACACCCTGATCCTTTTGACCTCTGACAACGGCGGTCTGATGGAATCGATGGTTCCGGCGGGCTATGACAGCACCGGGATCCTTCGCTTGTTCAAATCCCACAGCTACGGCGACGGCACGGTGCCTCAGGCCATGCTCGAGCTGCGTGACGAACTCCACGCGCTCTTCCTGAAGCACGACGATGTGAGTGCGCTTCGCACCACCACCGCCTACGATGTGGACGGATTCGTCGTGCCGCCGACTGCCCTTGGTCCGGACGAAGTGACGATGACCTCGGTCACCGGAGTCGCGGCCGTGGAGCCCATCGAATATCGTTTCTCCGAGCCGAATCAGCCCCTTAGCCAACTATTGAGGACCCACACAACACCATGATAACCGGTAAAATATTTCCTTCGGTACTAGCCTTATTCTCATTGGCATCACTGTCATCATTCAACGCGGTTGGCGCCACCGTGATCGCCGATTTCGTGGATGACTACCCGGCGGTGAATGGAGCTGGCCCCCAGTTCGACGGGACCGAGACACCGGCGACAGGCTGGGACTACATGTGGAACCCCGGCGGCACCGCAGACCTGGGCAATGCGGCCAACTACCAATCACTGGTGCCCAATACGGTCAATCTGGGGAGCAATACCGTGGATGACGAGGGCTTGTTCACCCGCATCGGCGACATCGCCTTCAACGATGCGGGTCAGGGCAGCTTCCGCTATGGTCGCATCGGCCTGGGCACCAGCCACCCCGGCCAAAGCGGTAGCGATTATCGGGCGATTTTCGCCTACACCATCCAGCCCGGCGAGGCAGGCGGTATCGCCATCAGCAATAGCTCGCTGGCCAAAGCGAACTCGACCGGCACCAGCATTGACCTCGATGTTTACGTGAATGACTCGCTGGTCGGTGCCTTGAGTATCGATGGCTTCAACTCGACGACCCCAACCCAATTTGATGGTGCGCTGGGCGAGCTTGCGATCGGCGACACGGTCTACGTCACCGTTGGCCACGACGGTAACCCCTCAAGTGATGCCTTTGTCATCGATTTCTCCCTTGTGATCGACATCGACCCCGATGCGGATGACGACAACGACGGACTGAAGGACGTTTGGGAACTGGAGCACTTCAAGAACCTCGACCAAAGCGGCACGGACAATCCAGACGGCGACGGTGCCGACAACGAAGCCGAGGAAACGGCCGGCACCGACCCGAACAAGCGCGACACCGACGACGACGGGCTCGACGACGATGTGGAGATTGCCGGCCCGACCGATCCCCTGGATCCCGACAGCGATGACGACCAGTTGCTCGACGGGGCGGAAAGCAATACCGGCATCTATGTTTCCTCTTCCGACACCGGCACCGATCCCATGCTCAACGACACGGATGACGACGGTGTGCTCGACGGCATCGAAATCAAGCTTGGCTCGGACCCGTTCGATGCGGGGCGCGTGCCCGCGGAACTGCCCAACATCATCTTCATCATGGTCGACGACCTCGACTACCGGGAAGTCGGCGTCTATGGCCAGGCCACGCTGCAGACCCCGCGACTCGACACCATGGCGAGCCAGGGCATGCGCTTCACTGACTTCTACTCCGCCAGTCCGGTTTGCCATTCCAGCCGCTCGTGCCTGATCACGGGTCAGGACTCGCGGCGTTCCCAGGATCGCTTCAACGGCGAGGTCGGAGGCGGCTACCAGTACCCGCTCCACCCGGCGCGAGTCACCATCGCCGAGGTGTTGAAGGAGGCCGGCTACACCACCGGCTGCGTCGGCAAGTGGGGGATGGGCGGGCCAACTACCAACGGCGTGCCATGGCAGCAGGGATTCGACTTGTTCGTCGGCTACCTCGGCCAGGTCCAGGCCCATTATTTCTACCCGAAGTATCTTTGGAAGAACGATCAGAAGATCTTTCTCAACCAGGCGGAAGCCAGTGCGAACGGCGGCACGCTCTATGTCCCGGGTGCCAACAACCCGAACGTGGCGACCAATAACGGTTGGACGGACAACTTCGGCAACGTCTGCTCGCACGACGTGGCCGTGAAGGAGGGCTTGCAGTTTATCGAAGACAACGCCAACAGGCCCTTCTTTCTCTACTGTGCATGGACCCCGCCCCACCTGAACTACTTCCCGGCGGCCAGCCTCTCGGCACTGACGGATGGCGATGGTTTGGTCTATGACCCCACGGACCTCAGCCAGACACTGATCAACGAGCTGTATCCGGGCGCGCCCTTCGGCGGCACGGCGGAAACGCCGAACTACCAGCCGCACGCCTATGCCTCGATGGTTTCGGCGGTCGACCGCGACACCGGTCGCATTCTCGACAAGCTGGTCGAACTCGGCATCGACGACAAGACACTCGTCATCTTCTGCTCCGACAACGGCGAGGCCACCAGTACCTTCCTCAACCCAGCCCACCTGCAACCGGGCCTGTCGGATCTGCGGGGGATCAAGCGCAGCCTCTACGAGGGTGGCATCCGCTCGCCGTTCATCGCCTGGTGGCCGGGGAAAATCCCGGCAGGCACCACCTCCGATGTGATCGGGACCTTCTCCGACATGCTGCCGACCTTCACGGAGGTGGCAGGATTGCAAACTCCCACCCAAATCACCGGGCGCTCCATCCTGCCCGTGCTGCTGGGCGGCAGCGAGAACGAACTCCAACCGCGTGCCTACCATTACTGGTCTTTCACCGAAGGCTCACGCCGCTTGCGGGCGGTGCGGCAAGGCGACTGGAAGCTGCTTCGCATGCGTGCCACGAATGGCAGCCCGCCCACATACGAACTCTACAATCTCGCCACCGACCTCTACGAGACCACCAACCTGGCGAATATCGAGACTGCGGTGCGCGACCGCCTCATCCCCTTGGTCGAGGGCAGCCACGAAGTGACTGATGCGAAATATTTCACGGCCGATGACGAGTTCTTCACCCGGACGAATCTGGTCGCCGCCGCTTATCAGATCGACACACCCGACGGCAGTGGTGCTGCCAATGGCTACACCCTCACGCCTACCGGCACCGGCACCGGCTTCAATTACCTGCCCTTTGAAACCGGCTTGATCGATACGGCCACTTTCACCTGGACCTTCGAATTTCCCTCGACCGGTGCCGCATCGCTCTTGCTGGGCCCAAGCAATGATCCCGCTCAATGCCTCGGAGTGCGTGTTGATGCGGCAAGCATGACTCTGGAAACCAGCTTCCCCGGAGCCGCCTCGGCGAGCGCCGCGATTGGTGCCGCCGACCTGCCCGGCAACCGCGCCGAGTGCCTGCTTTCGGTCAATCCGGTTACGGGGGCGGGTAAGGTCGTCCTCGGGTCGACCACCTTGACCTTCGACTTCAGCGTCTCCGTGGGGCCGCTACGGTTCTGGGGATACGAGGTCGAATCCGCCGCAGTCCGTGCCAGCCGGCCGCGTTGGCAGGCTGGGGCGCCACATGCGGCAATACACGCCACTCCCGGCGGCATCGACGTCCACTATTCGCTCCCCGCCACCGCCGGTCAATCGGTCACGCCGCAATACAGCGCCGACTTGGAATCCTGGCATGACAATCCACCCGGGCTGGTCGATATTCGCGCGACCAACTCGCAGGGGCAGGTCGAGGGGGCATGGCATCTTCCCGCAGACAGCCTCCTGCCACGGATGAACGAACGCCTGTTCCTGCGGGGTCGCAGGGATGGCGAATAGAAAAATGAAACCGGATGGCTGAGAGCAGCCGTCCCACCCAATGAAAAACCGATGATAGTTCACCTCAAGACCCGATCACTCGCCATTTCCGCCTCACTCGCGCTCATGGCGACCGCCTCTGCCCAAATCACCATCGCCGACTTCGTCGATGACTATCCGACGGTGTGAGGTGCCGGACCGCAGTTCGAGGGCACGGAGACACCGGTTCCAGGCTAGCAGATCATAGGAATCGCATAGCACCAGGGCTACAACGACAAGGTCAACCCGGCCCTTCCGGGAAGCGGTGGCGGATTCCCCGATGGATCAGGGCTATCACTGGAACCAGGCCGCCCGCAGCTACTTCCGGATCGGCAAGTCCCTGGGTGCCGACATGGTGACCCTGCTTTCCGAGGAACGCGTCAGGCGGCGCGAGCGCCCTTCGAGGAATCCTGTGGTCCACCGGCGAAGTGGGACGCAGCGGGGAGTGAACCGGATGATTTATGTCGAAAACCGGGCTTTTCGGACATAAGGAACCGGGATGATCCAGGAACAGACCTTCATCAGGCTCTTCGTTCGGCACGAGGCCGAGCTGCGGGGCTTTGCCATCAGCCTGATCCCGTCGATCGAGGACGCGCAGGACGTGTTGCAGGACGCGTGCATCGCGATGTGGCAGAGGATCGACCGCCTGGACGACGAGAAGGGTTTCCTTCCGTGGGCCTACACCTTCGTCCGTCTGACCGCGCTGAACCGGATCCGGAGGTCGCGGCGCAGCAGGCTGGTGTTTTCCGAAAAGCTGGTGGAGCTGAATGCGGAGGAAGCCGGGCAGGAATCGGAGCGGGCGCGGGCCGAACTCCAGTCGCTGCGGGAATGCATGGAGCAACTCCCGCCGCGCCAGCTTGCCCTGGCCCGCCGCTATTACTCGTCCACCAAGGTCCGGATGCAGGATCTTGCGCGGGAGATGAGCCGCCCGGTCGGGGGACTCTACAAGGCACTCGAGAGGGTCCGGGCCGCCCTGCGCGAGTGCATCGACCGACGGATGGCCGACCTTGGATTCTGAATCACTCCCTGACCGACATGAGCGACCCATTCTTTGACCTCGACCGGCTGATCGACCGGATCAGCGACGGCACGATCGACCGTGAGCAACTCGCGGAACTGGAAGCACGGCTGCTCGGGGATCCCGGGCTGCGGCGGCGGTTCCGCTCGCGGATGCGCCTTGAGGCCAACCTTCACTCGGAGTGCCAGGCAAGCCCGGTGGACATCCTGTCACCGGTGATGCTGGCGCTGCCGCGCCCGCGCTTCGTGCGCTGGCGGGTGGCCGCACTGGCCGGTCTGGCGGCGGCGCTGGCGCTGGCCGCCTTCCTCGTTTGGCATCCCTCGGGTTCCGAAAACCCCGGGGTCGTGGCGACGATCGTGTCGGAGGATGGCGCGGCCTGGTCCGCAGATGGCATGGTGGGGGAGGGGGCCAGCCGGCTCCCGGGCACCATGCGTCTGGAGAAGGGCCTAGCTAGCCTGCGTTTCGAGTCGGGGGCGTTGGTCGAGCTCGAGGCTCCGGTCACCATTGAGCTGCTGGACCCGATGCGCTGCCGCCTGAGTCGCGGCAAGGCGGTTTTCGAGATGCCCGAGTCGGCGGTCGGCTTCGTCGTGGAAACCCCCAATGGCTACGCCGTCGACCACGGCACGCGCTTCGCGGTGGCCCTGGAAGAAGGCAACGAGCACGTCGAATTCGGGGTGTTGAGCGGGCGGATCTCGGTGCATCACGAGCTCAAGCAAGTGTCGGCGGACGTGCGAACCGGCGATCAGGTAATGTTGACTCCCTCAGGCATCGGCCATGGGCGGGATCTCGCAGTCGCGCCCACGGCACGAGCGGCGGATGCCCGCCTGATGCGGTTCCGGGCCAATGGCTCGGAAACCTCCGTGGTGCGCGGTGACATGCGCGATGATTTTCTCGATCCTGACTCGCTTTTCGTGAAGCGGGATCTACCAGTGCCGGATGAGGAGAACGTGGACCGCGTCCTGTGGGCGAAGGACCGGCGGGCCCTGATCGCGTTCGAACTGGAACGCCTGGAGGGGCGGCAGGCCACCCACGCCACGCTGCGGCTGAACATGGTCCCCAGCGATCGGGGATACGCCAGCCTGCTGCCGGAACGCACTCGCATCGAGGTCTACGGCATCCGCGATGTCCCGGCCTTGGAGTCCTGGAATGCCGGGGAATTGAAATGGGCGGATGCCCCGGGATCGGTTGGTGATGGCACCGACGTGGACGGAACGGAAGTCGGCCTGCTGGGCTCATTCGAGATCGAGCGCGGCTATCTTGAGGGGCCGGTGGTTTTCGAGTCCGCCGAACTCACGCGCTTTGTGAACGAAGACCGCACCGGAGTGGTCGGGTTCGTGCTGGTTCCCGTGAGCATGCCGCAGGAACCCTGGAGCCTGGTCCACGCCTTCGCCTCGAGTCATCATGCCGAGGCGGCCGGGCCGTCGCTCGAAATCCACGCAAGGTAGTGGCCGCCATATCCGGGGAGGGCACGAATGCCGGGCCGTTTCGCGTCCGAAAAGGCGTTTATCGTGTCGAATCACGCGACTTCCGGACATGTCAGCATGGAGGCAAGAGCCCGCTCCTCATGATATCAAACCCATGAAACCGAACCTTTTCCATATTCTGGCAATCGCCACCGGCTTCAACCTGACGGTTGCCGGAGACGTCATCACGCCGACGGCTGCGACATCGACGACCTGGCAAACCGGTGGTAACCGGGTCATCACCAAGACCATCGATGGCTCGGGCCTTTCCGATATTTCGGATCCCGCCAGCGAGCTGGACGATGCCCATCCCTATGTCTCAAACACCGATTCTCCCTACTGGTTGAACAACGGTGCCGTGAGTGCCGAGGTGGTCGAATTCAACCTCGGCGGGCCCCATGATATCAGTGGGGTCCATTACTGGAAATACACCCGTGATGCTTCCCGGAACATCAAGACTTTCGATATTTCATTCTCAACCGATGGAGGCACCACCTTCAGCACCCCGGTGGCGGCCGCATCGCTCAATATGGCCGATTGGTCTCAAAGCCTCGGCAACCGCGGGGACTCCTATGCGGAGCTTCGCACCTTCGACACCTTGTCCGGAATCACGGATATCCGGTTCAGCAACATTCAGGTCTATGGCGGCAGCCTGATCGGATTGCACGAGATTCGCTTCGAGGGCGTGTCGGCGGGCACGGTGGGCCCGGTGGATGCCGACGAGTCCATGGTGGTTGCCTTTCCGGCGGCGGTCCTCGCCGACGGTGCTTCGGCCGCGACCATCACGGTCACGCTGAAGGACGCCTCCGGATTTCCCGTGGCCGGAGAAGACGTCGTCCTTTCGAACACTTCGGGTCCGGGAACTCCGGTGATCGGTCCCTCCGGCACCCAAACCACCGACGGGAGCGGCGTGGCGATCTTCACGGTCAGCTCCGGCACCGTGGGCACCGAAGGATTCACCGCCACTTCCGCGACCGACAGCGTGGTGGTCACCCAGACCGCCAGCGTGGAGTTCCAAGGACTTGTCGTGGATGCCGACACCTCGACGGTGTCGGCCTCGCTGACCGAAGTTCCCGCGAATGGTATCAAGAGCTCGACCATCCGCGTCACGCTCAGGAATGCCGGTGGCCTGCCGCTTCCCGGAAAGCCGGTCTCCCTGACCGGCGACAGCAGCGCCATCATCGACCCCGCCGGAACCGCCACGACCGATGCCAGCGGTGTGGCTACCTTCACCGTCAGCTCCGGCACGGCAGGCCTCGAGACCTTCACGGCCACCAGCGAGTCGGTGACCATCACCGCCACCGCCGGAGTCGATTTCACCGAGATCCCGACCGGTGATGTCATCACGCCGGTGGCCGCGACCTCCACCTCGACGGTCGGCAGCCCCCGGACCATCGACAAGGCGATCGACGGCAGCGGTCTTAGCGACGTGTTGGACCCCGCCAGCGTTCTGGATGACTACCATGTCTATGACGGAACCGCCTATTGGTTGAGTGCGGATGGGGCCGTCTCGAGCGGGACGGAAGAACTCACCTTCGACCTGGGCGGGACCTTCGAGGTGGACACCGTCTACTACTGGACCTACGAGCGCGAGGGCGACCGGAACCTCAGAACCTCAGACTTCCTGATCTCGGTGGAAAACGATTTGGCACTTTTTGGGCGTTTCAGGCGAGTTGGTAAATCAGGCGCGCATGGGTTTCTGGGTGGAGGAAATTGAGTTGGGTTAATTCAGCGAGCAGGGTGCCGATGGCCTTGTCGTGAGCTGGACAGGCCATGCGATGGA
>CAZVMS010000231.1:0-2619 GCA_964628795.1 uncultured Haloferula sp.
GACTGCTACCGCCGCTTCATCCAGATGTACGGCGACGTCGTACTTGGCGTGCAAAAACTTCCAATGGAAGATCACGAGCCATTCGAGCATGTCATCGAATCCTACAAGGCCGTGACTTACGGCAAGGACATCGTTGACTCCGAACTGACCGCCGAAGACAACAAGGCACTCGTCGCCGCCTTCAAGAATCTCGTGCTCGACCGCACCGGCCAGGGTTTCCCTGACTGCCCATGGGAGCAACTCGAAGGTGCCGCTGGCGCCGTCTTCAGCTCATGGATGAATGACCGCGCGATCGTCTATCGCCGCAAGTATGGCATCCCCGCCGCATGGGGTACCGCCGTCAACGTCCAGGCCATGGTCTTCGGAAACACCGGCAGCAACTCCGGTTCCGGGGTCGCTTTCACCCGCAACCCTGCGAACGGCGAAAACGTTCTCTACGGTGAATTCCTCGTCAACGCCCAGGGCGAAGACGTCGTCGCTGGTGTCCGCACTCCGGACGCTGTCGCAGGCATGGAAAAGGCGCTTCCAAAGGCATTCAAGGACCTGATGAAGGTTCGCTCGATCCTTGAGAAACACTTCAAGGATGTGCAGGACGTCGAGTTCACCATTCAGGATGGCAACCTCTACATGCTTCAGACGCGTAACGGTAAGCGCACCGCTGCCGCCGCTCTCAAATTCGCCGCCGACATGGTGAAGGAAAAACTCATCGACTGGAAGACCGCCGTGTTGCGCAACCCAGCCGATCAGCTTGACCAACTCCTCGCACCCGTCTTCGACGTCAATGAAGTCAAGAAGGCCACCATCATCTCCAAGGGTCTCCCTGCCGGTCCTGGTGCGGCTTCCGGTAAGATCTATCTCAATGCCGACCGCGCCGAAGCGGCCGCCAACAAGGGCGAGAAGGTGCTCCTCGTTCGCGTCGAAACTTCACCCGAAGACCTGCGCGGCATGATCGCAGCGGAAGGCATTCTCACCGCTCGTGGTGGTGTCTCATCGCACGCCGCACTCGTTGCCCGCCAGATGGGTAAAGTCTGCGTTTGCGGCGCTTCCGGAGTCGAAGTCGACTACGACCGCAAAACCGTCACCGCAGGTGGCCAAGTCTTCAAAGAAGGTGACTACCTCTCCATCGATGGCACTGCCGGCACCGTCTACGGCGGCGCGCTCGACACCGAGCCTTCGGAAATCATCACCGGACTCATCAGCGGCAAGAAGTCTTCGCAGAAGACCGAGAAGTTCCAGAACTTCGTCCAGCTCATGGAATGGTGTGGCCAAGCCACCAAGATGGCTGTCCGCACCAACGCCGACACTCCGGAGCAGGTCAAGAACGCCGTCGCATTCGGCGCGGAAGGCATCGGCCTTACCCGCACCGAGCACATGTTCTTCGAAGGCGACCGCATCGACTCGATGCGCCAGATGATCCTCGCGGAAAACGAAATCGACCGGAAGAAGGCACTCAAGAAGCTCCTCCCTCATCAGCGCAAGGACTTCTTTGGCATCTTCAAGGCGCTCGATGGAAGGCCCGCGACCATCCGTCTTCTGGACCCACCACTCCACGAATTCCTTCCCCACACCAAGGAGCAGCAAATGGATCTCGCCCGCACCATCGGCGTCAAGGTGGAAACCATTATGCAGCGTGTGCACGACCTGCACGAGTTCAACCCGATGCTCGGTCACCGTGGTTGCCGTCTCGCCATCTCCTACCCGGAAATCGCCGAGATGCAGGCTCAGGCCATCTTCGAAGCTGCCGCCATGTGCATCAAGAAGAACATCCCAGTTGAGCCAGAAATCATGGTCCCTCTCGTCGGCTACGCCCGCGAACTCGAGCTTCAGGTGGAAATCATCCATCGTGTCGCCGAGGAAGTCATGGCCGCTAAGGGCGTGACCTTCAAATACCTCGTCGGCACCATGATCGAAGTTCCTCGTGGAGCGGTGACCGCAGATGAGATTGCTGCCCACGCGCAGTTCTTCTCCTTCGGCACCAACGACCTCACCCAGACCGCACTCGGCGTCAGCCGCGACGACATGGGTTCGTTCCTCAACAGCTACACCGAGAACGACATCTATCCGAAGAACCCATTCGCTTCGCTCGACACCACGGGGGTTGGCCAGCTCATGGAAATCGCCGTCGAAAAGGGCCGCAGCGCTCGTCCAAACATCAAGCTTGGCATCTGCGGTGAGCACGGTGGTGATCCGGACTCCGTGACCTTCTGCCACAAGCTCGGTCTCAACTACGTCTCCTGCTCGCCATACCGCGTGCCCGTCGCCCGCCTCGCCGCCGCCCAGGCCGCGATCAACGACGGCTCCGCACCCAAGGCGAAGAAGGCCGCCAAGAAAGCGGCCAAGAAGACCGTCAAGAAGTAAGCGATCGCGCTCGCTTCCGAACCCTCCAAAGCCGCCCCGGGAAACCGGGGCGGCTTTTCTTTTCTCTGAGAAAGCCAGTGCTATCATTCGCATCATGAACCGGTCCATTTTACTTCTGACGCAGTAGTGTTCGGCATGCTCGCTGCTTGTTGAAACGAATTTCTGAATGTGACAAAACCGTCACTTGTACTGTTAGTTGATTTCTGGTTTCCTTCGCTCGTGGGCCGCGCCAAGGACAAGATCGACGAAAAGAAACTCTCC
>CAZVMS010000232.1:0-38826 GCA_964628795.1 uncultured Haloferula sp.
AGATCCGGGCAGGTGCTGGGCCATTTTTACTGATGAAAGGCGCTGCGCACCTCCCGCAAGCGCCCGACACCCTCTGCAGACCGCCCGCTTCAACTCAAAATTCGAAAACAACCCTGCCCGAATGACTTTTCGCATAGGGTCAATCTAATGGGTGCCGATTTCCTGCGTGCGCGTGGCTTCAAAGGTGATCGAGGATATCGCTGGTCGAGTGAAGCAAGGGGGCTCCGGTGGCGCTTAGTTCGGCGACCGGACGGTAGCCCCAACTCACGAGAATGGGCTGCATGTTGGCGTTGGTCGCGGTTTCGAGATCGACGAGAGAGTCGCCGATGAAGGCGATTTCTGACGCAGGAAGCTTGAATGCTTGGGCGATTTCCAGCGCACCGGAAGGATCGGGCTTGGGGGACGTGCCTTCGCGATGCCCGAGAAAATGATCGAAGGTTCCGGGAACAAAGAGGGAGGCGACTATCTCGACGGTGAATGGATGGGGTTTGTTCGAAAGCACTGCGAGTGGCAATTTGTGCTGCTTGAGCTGGGCAAGAAGCTCCGCAATGCCGGGAAAGAGTTCGGTGCCGTAAAGCCAGGTGCGGTCGTAGTCTGCCATGAAGGCCTTGTTGACGGCGTCGGCTTCCGTGTCGGGACAATGCGGCGGCACACCTCGACGACAGAGCATCCAGGAGCCGTTTCCGATGAAGGACCGAATGGCGTTGATATCGTGTTGACCATGGCCCCGTGTGGCGAGGGCTCGATTGAGGGATGCGGCAATGCCGGGGAGAGAGTCGACGAGAGTTCCGTCGAGATCAAAGATGGCGGCTTGAATCACGGGGATGGCGTAGGTGGACAAGTGCGGCTTGGCCATGCGATTCTTCCGGTGCGGCAATCGGGCTGGTGAGAAGCGGCTTGGTCCGATCTGAGTGTCTTGGAAAAGGGCCCGGAAGATTGGGAGGATTCGATGTGGGATTGAGCGTTGCCGAGTGGTGAATCTAGGGCTAGTTTCCTCCATCGCTGTGGTTCCTAGAGCACTCTTTCCAACTTTCGTCTTTGTCTTCGTGGCTGCTTTTGGGGTTTCCCAGGAAGTGGTTTCGACGAGCCCTGAGCCCCAAAATACCCCGCCGGTGGTGGCTGCGGGATCTGCCGACGATGCGTCTCCTTTCAATCGGAAGAATGCTCGCACCATTCAGTTGGAGATTCCAGCCCCCCGGGGCCAGATCACCGACCGTGAGGGAAGCCCCTTTGCTCAGAACCGGGTCGCTTACCAACTGGCGGTTCAGTATGAGCAGTTCCCGAAGGAGGATCGAGACGCGATTGTTGCCTGGGGCCAGGCCAGAGTGGCGAAGGCGAAGGAGCTGTGGCCAGCGGTCTCTGAACCTACGGACGAGCAGCTCTTTCAGCACTACCGCCATCGGCGCTGGTTGCCCTATTATATATCCAGTCACATCACCGCAGCGGATAAGGAGAAGATCGAACCGAAGCTCACACGCGGGTTGATTCTTCAGCCGGTTTATCAGCGTTACTATCCCGAGAAGAGTGTGGCTTCGCACATCATTGGATACACTGGATTGGTGGGGAAGATGGAAACCGGGCCAATCAATCCGCTCGAACCGCTCTGGATCGAAGGTGAGGGGCGCGCGGGATTTGAGAAGATCTACGATGAGGAACTGAGAGGGAAGCCGGCGACTTTGCAGCTGATCTTCGATGAGAACGGAAATCAGTTGCTGAATAGCCAGAAGGGGCGTCCTCGTTCCGGCGGCACAGTGGTTTCGACCTTGAACCTGCGCTGGCAGAAACGCGCAGAAGAAGTCCTCGATCGTCATGCTCGTCGGGGAGCGATGGTGGTGATCGACGTTGCGACGGGTGAGGTGCTGGTGATGGCTTCGAAGCCTTCTTTTGATCTCAACGAGTGGATTCCGGGGATCAGTCAGAAGGATTACGACGTGTTGCGTGAGAGCGATGACAAGCCTCTCTATGCGCGGGCCTTCCAAGGTGCATACCCTCCGGCATCAGCGTTTAAGCCGATCATTGCGCTTGCGGCCCTCAATGATGGCACGATCACGCCCAATACGACCGTCAACTGTCCGGCTTTTGTGAGCTATGGAAAGCACAAGCTGTGGAACTGGTCTCGTTCGCCGTATGGAGATCTCTCGGTGAAGTCGGCCATCAAGTGGTCGAATAATCCATGGTTTGCCCAAGTGGGAAACCGGGTCGGGTCTGGCGTTTTCCTCGGTCTTGCACGCCGATTGGGATATGGGACCACCACGGGACTTCCCTTGATTGGTGAGGAGTCGGGATTGATGCCAACAGCGGAGTGGGTTCAAAAAACCTACGGTCGTCCGATCACCGAAGGGGATGCCGCCAACTGGTCGATCGGCCAAGGTGCGGTGCTCGCAACTCCGTTGCAAGTGGCGCAAGGCATGGCCGGGATTGCGAATGGGGGTGCTTTGCCGACGCTGCACTTGATGATGCAGGTTCAGGACACGTTTGGTCGTGTGATTCGCACGGCGCAGCCTGAGCGGCGGAACTGGCTTGGGCTTGAGCAGGAGGCTCTGGACGCGGTTCGAGAAGGGATGCGCGAGGTTGTGGATGGCGGAACTGGCCGGGCTGCCGGGCTTTCTTGGACCGAAGTGTGTGGCAAAACGGGAACCGGTCAATGGGGCCCCGAGTCGAAGAGGCAGGGGGTTGCGTGGTTCGCTGGATTCCTTCCCTATGATCAGCCCCGGCTGGCGTTTGCATGCCTGTACGAGGGGCGCCCGGGTCAGAAGGTCAGTGGCGGACGAAATGCTTGTCCGATGGTGCCTGCTTTCTTCAATAGCTTCAAAGACGAGATCGAGGAGATGGTCGCACCGGCACCGAAAGCGGTGATGGTTGTCGACGAACTGGAGCTTCAGGAGGACACCGAGGGTGTGCTTCGCGCCATACCGGTCAGCCCTTTGGAGTTGGAGGAGGCATTCCCTGACGGAATCGATGCCCCTGCGGCTGTTCCTGTGGATTTGGAGGAAGATGAAGTTCCGCAGGCGCTGCCAGTTGATGTTCTGCAGGAAGAAGACGGTGAAATCGAGCTGGGACCTTGAATGGATGACAGTTCCGACTTTCGGCGCTGGACCTTGGGCGGCTGAGCCTTCAAACACGGCGCGTCCCGTTGCAAAGCGACGGGTAGAAATCGAATACGACACTATTTATGGATATCCAAATTGCAGCTCTCTGTGACTTCGCGGCCGACTACAATGGTAAACTTGTTGTGACGGGTGCCTTTGACACCCTTGCCGCACGCGCTTTGCCGGTCGTGCACCCCAGCTGTGCGCTGGCCCTTCGTTTTTGCTTCACGCAGGAGGATTCAGGTCGCCACAAGCTCTCGATCAACATCATTGATGAAGATGGTGCATCTCTCGATGCCGAAAACATGCCGATCGAGCCTGAATTCGAAGTTCAGCTTCCTCCGAACGTGCCTTTCCTGACTCGTAACCTGATCATGAATCTTCAGGGTCTGCGTTTTCCCAAGGCGGGGATTTTTTCGATCGACATCGGATGTGATGGTGAACTGCTGATGAGACTTCCCCTCCGGGTCGTTCAAGTTCAGCAAGACGGTCAGCCTCAACCGTAATTCCAAGTCAAAGCGATGAGCGCTCAGGACTTCCGCCGCTGTGCTGTGGTCACGGGCGCATCATCCGGCCTTGGTGAGGAATTCGCCCGCCAGCTGGCACCTTTCTGTAAAACCTTGGTGCTGATTGCTAGGCGGGGAGACCGGCTCGAAGAGCTCGCCCGGGTTCTCCGGGCTGATCACACCGGTCTCGAAGTCGGGGTGCTCACAGCGGATCTAACGGATTCATCCGCCAGAGAGCGAGTGATCGCCAAGATCGCCAAAGCAAAGCTTTTGCCCGATCTGCTGGTAAACAATGCGGGGATGGGGGACTACGGTGAGTTTTCGGAGTCGGAGTGGCCTAAGCTTGAGGCGATGCTGAAATTGAACATCGAAGCCCTGACTCATCTGGCGCATGCGCTGCTACCCCTGATGAAGGAAGGGGGAGGAGGATCGATCATCAATGTAAGTTCGTTGGCTAGCCTGCTGCCGATTCCGGATTTTGCCGTGTATGCCGCGACAAAGGCCTATGTGACGAGTTTTTCGGAAGCTCTGAGAATCGAAGTCGCAGACCACGGTATTGGTGTGACGGCGCTTTGCCCCGGGCCGGTGCATACCGAGTTCGGAGAGGTCGCGATGGGAGGCGGTGGGGGAAACAAGTTTCCGGGTCGTGAGTTTTTCTATGTGGAGGCTGCGCAAGTGGTTAGAGAGGCGCTTGCTGGTGCCTCGGCAAACCGGGCACGGGTCTTTCCTGGATGGCAGGTCGCCGCTGCGGCGCTCGTGATTTCAGCGTTGCCGCTCGTGCTGATCCGGCTCGCGATGAGCACTCGCCCTCGGAAGTAGCCGGTTTCCTGCTCAGGCAAGCCAGGCGGCTAGGAAGGGATTGGATCGGAGTTCGCTGGCAAGAGTGGTCACGGGACCATGTCCGGGAAGAAGAACGACTTCCGGATTCTGTGTCGACAAGGCGGCTTCGATCGTTCTGCGGGCGGTTGAAAAGGCGCTCGGATCCGCGCAGCCTCCCATGGATCCGGCGAATACGGCATCGCCGACGGCGATCGCATTCATTTCCTGTCCAATGATGTGGTAGCCAAAAGTCGCCGGGTGATGTCCGGCAAGATCGATGACCCGAATCTTGAATGGCCCGATCTCCAGAGTGTCCCCAGCCCTGATGATCGTCGAGCCACCGAAGCCTTCGGGTGCACGTGCGGATGTCAGCAATTCCTTGGATGGAGTGGTGAAGCCGCCGACGTGGTCGCGATGCGCATGGGTGATCAGGAGGTGGATCGCCTTTTCTTGGATAGGCTCAATCGCATGAAGGAAATCGTTCGGCCTAAATCCGCAATCGATCGCGACGACCGTGTCCTTGGATTCGATCAGCCAGATATTCACTTCCTCATCCTCAAAAGGCACCGAGACACGGCGAATGCCACTCAGCGGTGGTGCGATGGGTTGGTATTCGGGGAGTGAGGCAAGGGCTTCCGGATTCAGCCCGAGAACGGGAGCCAGAAGCTTCGCGGTCTCCTGCGAGAAGTGACCGTCTAGGAAGGCCGTCAACTCGCGAACTTGCAATCCTGCTTTTTGGGCAAGGTCGGCGGGACTTAGTCCTAGTCCGACGATCGATTTACGAACGACATCGGCGGGGGCATCATAGAGATTCATGGCTTAAGCGAGTTCACAGGCGAGACGAATCGCGTGGATCATCGAGTCGGCGCGGGCGAGGCCTTTTCCGGCGATGTCGAACGCGGTCCCGTGGTCGGGGCTTGTTCGGGGCTTCGGCAGGCCGAGCGTGACATTCACGGCGGTGTCAAAATCGAGGAGTTTGAGGGGGATCAAGCCCTGATCGTGATACATCGCCAGCACGGCCTGATAGTCACCACGAGCGGCTTCCCGGAAGATGGCATCCGGCACATGAGGGCCGCTGAAGACTCCGGGGAAAGAGGATTGCAGTTGGTCGATCGCAGGCCGAATGATGCGGCTCTCTTCGTCGCCAAATTTGCCGCCCTCACCAGCGTGGGGGTTCAGGCCGCAGACTGCGATGCGGCCATTCTTCCCATGACGTCGCCGAACGAAATCGGCCAAAAGGGCACCTGCCGAGACGATGGACGCGGGAGTCAGGCGGGAAGCCACCTCTCTCAAAGGGAGGTGAATTCCCGCCAAACCCACGGTCAGCGTTTTGCCTGATAGGCACATGGCAAACTCTTTAGTATTAAAGCAATCTGCAAAAAATTCTGTTTGCCCCGGAAATGGGAATCCGACGCTTTCCAGCTGGGATTTTGAGACTGGAGCGGTGACGACGGCGACCCCATCGTGATCGTTCTGGAGTCTTTGTCCGGCGACTCGGAGTGCCCGCCATGATTCGGCGGCGGAAGCGGCGTCAGGCTTTCCCGGAGTGCCTTGGCGGCGGTCGCCAATCACTTCAAACTGGAAGCCATCCGGCAGTTGGCCGGATTGAAGGGCTTTGTCGATCACCTCTGGGCCAATGCCAGCGGGATCGCCCAAGGTGATGAGGATCCGAGGCACGGACATGGCTCAAGTGTCGGAAGGTTACTTGAGCTTGATGTCGACCATCGCCTTTTTGCGGAGGTCCCCAATCCAAGCTTCGTATCGTGAGGAAGTCTTTTTGGCTCGGACACGGTCCTCCATCATCTTTTTCACCTCGCTGAACGGTGGCGCTGGTCCTTTCTTGATGGAGTCGACCTTGGCAAGGGTAAAGCCGGCCGCGTCTTCGAGCGGACCAATGAGCTTACCTGGCTCGGCATCGAATAGAATCGAGGCGAACTCGGGTGAGAGGTCTGGGCGGGGCACGTCCTCTTGAAGACCACCGTTTGCGGCGAAGGCGTCTTGAGAATGTTTCTCGGCCAAGTCGGCAAAATCGGCACCATTCCGAATTTCATCGGCGAGACTCTCAGCGAGGGTCAGCTGGGATTCCGGAGTTGCGAGGGGATTCGCCGGGTCCAGGCGTGGAAGGAAGATCTTTCGGTAGGTGATCGAGTCCTTAGAGATATCCCGGAGGCTGTCCTTGGATTCCTGATACTCTTTCTGGACCTCACTCGGAAGTGGAGGAGGGGCATCCTTGAATTTTTCCTGCCGCATCGCCTGAACGATCAGCTTCTCACGGGTTAGAGTGCGATAGCTTCCCATGCCCATCTGGGCTTTGGCGAGTTCCTTGCGGAACTTCTCGCTGTCACCATTGTAGAGGGTTTGAATCTGACGATCGATTTCGGCGTCAACGACGCTGTCAGGAAGATTGGCCCCTCGTGCCTGCATCTTCTTGAATTCCGCCATGATGAGTTGGCGGTCAATGAGCTCTTGGAGGATATTGTCCTGGGCTTCCTTGAGACGGCGGTTGAACTCAGGGCCCCGGCGCGGGAACTCGGCCATCAGTTGTCCGATCATCGGGGAGATCATGACACCAACTTCTTTGGCGGTGATCGGCAGGCCGTTGACGGTAGCAGCGATGCGGTTGACCTCGATGAGTCCAGAGGGTTGAGATGGCGGCACAGGAATCGAGGGGGACTCTTGGGCGAGGCCTGCGAAGGGGAGGCAGAGTAAAAAGATCCAAGAATATTTCATTGGCGAAGAATGCTGGCATGATGTTCAACGCCGGGGAGGCGATTGCAAGCGGCGAAACCTGCCCGAGCACTTCAATTGCAAACAAAAGTCCCGAACCGAGGAATCGGCGCGGGACTTGTGAAATTGAATCGGGAAACCTCGATTATTCGGGGCGAATCGCGTCTGCGGCCTTTTCCAATCCGTCTGCGGCTCCTTCGGCTGCAGAATTTGCGCCATCCTTAATGGCATTTGTGGTGGCCTCAGCGGCCTCCTTTGCCTTGTCGGCAGCCTCTTCAGCCGCTTCCTTGGAGGCTTCTAGAGCATTTTGGGTCGCCTCTTTGGCATCTGAGGCGACTTCTTCAGCCTTTTCCTTGCTGTCCTCCATTTTCTTTTCAGCGTCAGCTTGTTGTGACTCGGAGCAGGAGGCGAAAGCGAAAGGGATCGTGGCAAGTAGTGCGTAGTGGAACGGTTTCATGGTGCTTATGTTGTATATTTGGGAGTGATACTCCGAACCAAAGTTAGCACGGCGCGGTTCCATGGTCAAATTTCATCGGACTGGCGATCCGGTCCTGCCCAAGCTATGAGTTTTTGCAGCATGGAAACAGTAAGTGTACAATGTCCCACGTGTTTTGAGTTTTTCGAAGTCGTCAGCCCTGGGGGCGATGAATTGCCTGCGGAGCTGGATTACGATTGCGAGGTTTGCTGTCGTCCGATGGTGATCTTCTTCGATCAGGATGGAGCGATGGCCCGTGGGCTCGGGGATTAATGTCGGTTTCCCGGTTGCGGAGGCGGGGGCTTTCTGGCAGCCTCTAATCCAGATGGCTCGTTCGATTCAGGTTCTTTTCCTCGCAGGAGTGTCCGCATTCCTCGCTGCCTGTGGCACGGAAGGGGGTGACGCTACTGCTTCTGCCGCGCCTGCCGCGGCGGCCCAGCAGGGCTTTCAGCAGAAAAGCGGAGATCTTTTCGACGACGACTCCGACAAGATGATTGGTCGCTATGCCAAGACGAATCCCATGATGCAGAGGGGAGGGGAGAAACCTGCTGCGGAAGGCAGTGTTGGCCAGAACAAGTACTTCGAGGGGGAGATCGCCAAGCGTGACTTTGCCGCCAAGGACTACACCAAGAAATCATTTTGGGGGAGCAAGGACTACGCGAAGAAAGTCTATGGTGGTGATACGGACGGCAGTCGCTTCCAGCAGGGATCTCGATTCAACGGGAAAGGCGCGCGCGAGAATACGATGGCATCGTCTGCATCGGGGAGTCGCTTTGCCACGGGGACTCACGCGACCGGCGCTGCTCGGGAAGGCAAGCAGTCGAATATCTCGAAGTTCTCGGATGCTAAGACCGATGCGCGTCAGAGTTCTTTCCAGCAGCCGGAGATTACGGATTGGAAGAATCAGCGAGGGCTGACAATCGATGATACCAGGAGCATGCTAGGGAGGAGCCAGTGATCAGCGAGGGATTGAGGTGGTGATGATCTTTTTGAGCTCCATCCACTTGATCGGCTTGCCTTCCAGAAAGCTCGATTGATTGGCGATGATCTGGACCGATGAGAAATTGTCGGGGAATCGGTTGCGCATGTATCCCGCAAGACTTCTGGTAGGGGTGCCTTCGACCTGAATGACGGCGTCCGGCAGCTGGGCACGGATCGCACTTGTCCACTCGCTGACCCAATCAGCCTCCGAACTACGGCGACTGTCATAGCTGAAGACGACGTGGGTATCTCCAAGGTTTGGCCGTGTGTCGACCGAAATATGGATGATTTCATCGTTTCGCTTCAAGGCGTCATTCACTCGTTGAATGAAGGTATCAAGGTAGTATTTTTTCTGACGTTCATCGAGGCGCTGCCGCTGCTCGGCGGTCAGTTTTGCAGAAAAGCGGCTCCAGCGTTCCTCGTCTTCAGGGTGCTTGGACAAGTCGATGAGCAGGCGGCTCATATCGGCATTAAGCAGCTGGGCATGAAGTTTTTGGGAAATGCCTTGGGCCAAGTTGAGGGCACCGGGAGACCATCCTGAAGTGGAGGTGATCTCTTCTTCGCTTCCTTTCATGTCGGCACGATGCCATTCAGGGATGGCACAAACTGCCGTTTCGCAGGTGGGGATAAAAACTCTCATATTAAAAAGCCGTGCCGATGGCGAAATGCCAGGTCCCGCTGGGTTCGCCAAGATCCTGAGTCATGTTGTGTCCGTATTCAAATCGCACCGGTCCGATGGGGAGATCAAAGCGGATACCAAGCCCGAGGGCCACATCGATTTCATGCATTCCGAAATCCTGCCAATTCGTCGATAGGCCTCCGGCATCGACGAAGACGACACCTTTCAGCGCACCGGCGACCGGGTGGATGTATTCGATGTTGGTGACCCACGATGCCTGACCACCGACCGGATAACCACTTCGGTCATGCGGGCCCAGCTCACGCTCGGGATAGCTACGGACGCTGCGTGGACCACCGTTGAAAAGGCGGAGATCGATCGGAAGCTGATTGCCGGAGGGCATGATGAGGTCAGCGCGCGCTCCGAGAGCAAGTTGACCGGCCTTTCCAATCGGTTTGTAGTAAGAGGTCTCAAAGCCAGTTTGGAAGTAGCTTGTCGTGTTGGTTCCTACGGCAGACCCGAAGGTGAGGGGGATGTCAAGGTGCCAGCCTTCGGTAGGTAGGACCGAGCTGTCTCGATAATCGAGCCTCTGATTAAGGCTGAGGTAATTGTTCTGGTATTCGGTCTCGCCGAGCCGTGTGACCGGAAGACCGTCGGGTGTTGTGCTTGCCGTTGCAGTTCCAAGCAAGGCTTGGACCGAGTAGTGGTCAGAAAATGGATAGCTGACGCTTCCCTCCAAGCCGGTCGTCCAATTGTCGTAACCTTCGTTGCCCCGGCTGAGGGAGTAAAGGCGGACGCTTCCTTTCGCGTCGGTTCCCCAGAGCCACGGATCGGTGAGCGAAACCTCACCGAGAAGCGAGCGCTGGGTGATTTCGAAGCCGGCGGTGAGATTCCTGATTTGGCCTGCAAAGTTCCGGTCATAGAAGGATGCTCCGAGGATGGTGCCTTCATAGTTTCCGAAGCCGGCGGTCAGTGAGATCCCTCGGGCGTCAGCTTCGTCGAATTGGAGCGTCGCGTCGAGGCGGTCTCCTTCAGCTTCCGTTGTCTCGATTTGGAGCGAGGAAAACGCTCCGGTGGCGATCAACTGACGAATCCGCGTGTCGACCATGTTCCCATCCAGGTAGGCATCGCGAAGTGGCGCGATACGACTCCGGATACGATCAGGATTCGTCTTGTCCAGGCCGTCGAAATTCACTTTACCGAGTCGGAATCTTTTGCCTTCGACGATGTTGAAATTCGGGCGCACGTAGCCGTTCTGGATCTCCACCGACATGCGAACGGTGGCGGAGACGAAACCTTTACTGCGGTAGTATTCGGTCACTGCGAGGCGCAGGCTGTTGATGTTGGCGGTGTTCGCGGGACGATTGACGAAGGGCTCAATAACCCTTTTGACACCGGCCGATTGTTCACCGGCGAAGCTTGGAACGGCAATGCTGTAAAGATCTCCTTTATCGACGAATAGCAGGATGTGGGTTGCCGCTGAAATGCGGTTGGTCTTCCGATCTTTGACTTCAACCGTGGGGTTCCAGTATCCTTGGCTCTTTAGCTCCGATTTGATCAAGGTGATGCCATCATCAATGTCGGATTCGCGAAAGGGGGGATCCGATGACGCGGAGATTTTCCGTTTTGAAGGATTGAGTTCGAAGAGGCCGGTGAGCTTCTCTCGTTCCTTCTCCAGGAGTTCGCCTTGGATATCAATGGATCCAAGGGTGTCTTGAGGGCCCTCGTCGATGCTCAATCTGATCAGGGAGGAGTTGATGATTTTCCAGGAGACGGAAGCGCTATTGAAGCCGTTCTTGCGAAATAGCTGTTCGATCATGAACGCGCTATCGGAGGCTCGGGAGTCGGAAGCTGGCTGGGACTTAATGTGTTCAAATCGCCCGCCGATCAGTTGTTGGATATCCTCTTCGGAGATGGATTTCATCCCTTCGAATTGAAGTAATGTCTTGGCTTGAATCGATGCGCTCGATGCTACCAAGAGAAGATATGCGGTAAACGTGCGCATTAGCGGAAGCGGAAGAGGTAGATTAGGGTTGTGCGGGTATTTCCTTCATCACTTATGCCAGCACGTATGAGCCAATTGTCATCCAGATTGATCGTTGCAGAATTATATTTGGTGCTGGTGTAAGGATCCTTTTCCCCGACTTGGAAATCGACTTTCTCGATCACTTTGAGAAGTGGTCCGAGGCTTTTGACGTATTTCACCCGACCGTTGCGGATTTCCTCGATGAGTAGTTGTGCAGCTCGTGCCGTCGCCGCCTCAGGGTCGGTGAAGCCGCTGGTGGTGGTGCCGGTGGCGACCAAGGTCATGATCTCGGTTTCAGGAAGAGGCGGGTTCGACGTCGGGAGAACCTTGGGGTTCGAAACGGGGCCATAAATGTAGATCTTCACCTCATAGGGGCGGATCGTTGATTCACCACGTATGTTCAGCACCGGATCAAAGGGGGCATCCGGTCGGAATTCCACGGTGCCCTTTTCGATATTCAGGGTGCTGAATGGAAGTTTCGCCTCGGCTTTCCAGATGGTGGCTTCTCCCTTGGGACGAGGCTTGCCGATCGTTCCGGTGACATCGACTTTGAGAAAGACTTGTCCAGTGGCGAGGTTCCCCCGGATCAGGAAAGGGCTTTCGGTTACAAGTCTCATGTTAAGCGACCAATTGCGAAATGGCGCAGGAACTGCTTCCGTTGGCTCTGTGGCGGACGCTGTGTCGACTGAGGGAAGTGATGGCTCGGAGGGTTGATTGAAGGGGACACCGATGGGGAGGATTTCGATGTCTTTGTAGAAGAGGCTGTCAACGACGCCAACCTTCCCGCTGATGGTCGCCGTCTCCCATGGTCCCCTGATCGAGATATCCGTGTTGAGCCGCACGATCATCGACTCATCTCTGATCGCGGGGAGGGCATTGCCCTTGATCGATATCTCGATATTCGAAGGCTTGCCCTCAACGAGGTCGAGCCCGCCGTTGATGGCAAGCGTGCCTCCAGCGACAACAGCCTCCAGTTTTTCCAAGGTGATCTTGTCTGGGGTGGCGAGAACCTTCATCGAGCCATCCTTGAACCGTGGGAGGGTGGGGTCTTGCATTTCGAGCGCCGCCCCGTTGAGCATGATGGTTCCGGTCGGTTTCGGGTCGCCGACCGTACCGGTGACCTCTAGGTCCAGGTTGACGTTCCCTTTAAGTTCGCGGGCGTCCGGCAGAAACTTCTTAACGAGTTCGAGATTAAAGTCGCTAATCTTGGCAGAGGCGTCGAGTTTCGCCTGCTTGATCACCTCGGGATCCGCGGCCCATTGGTCGGGACTCCAGTTGGTGACGGCATCGATTCTCATCGGTGGATACTCGGGGCTGGTGATGTCGCCTTCCACTTTGAGGGTCTTATCCCGACCGATGGTCTTGAGATCGATGGAGATCGTGGGAATGTCTGGCTGGGAGCTCAGACCAAGGTCGCTGGCGACAAGGTGGGCATCGAGAACGGGCTCCGCCATGCTGCCTGTTAGGTTGATGTCGAGCTTGGCGCGGCTTTCATTCCTGAATCGGGTTTGCTCGGGAAGGAAGGGATGCAGTTTGGAGAGGGGGAGTTCGACACTTGCAATACTGACATTGATGGGGCGGGTCTCCCGCATCAGGGCTTTCAGGTTGGAGAGGTCATCAGGAACTGGAATGGTCGCGGTTCCGTTGAGCAGGGTGTCATCGCCATCCGACCATGAGAGTTTTCGAAGTAGCAAAACCTGATCTTTGAAGGTCACGTCACCTTCGATCTTCTGCTCGGCCTGTTGGACATTGAGGGGGGTGAGCTGGACGCTTTCCGGCCAGCTATATGTTGCCGTGGCGAAGGCTTTGATGGGCTGTTCATCAGCGCGGGGCTTCCATTGGAATGAGGTGATCTCGAGATCGCCCTCGTGGGTGTTTTCTTCGAGGTCTCCACGTCCTTTCCAGGTGAGGCTGGCGTCCATGCCGCTTGGAAGGTTGATGTCGAATGGCAGGAGCCAGTCCTTGAGCGACTCGGGATTGAACTCCTTGATTTCGGCGTTGCCTGAGTAGGTGTTTGCTTCAGGTGTGAAGGTGCCATCGATACGGATGCCAGGGATCAGGATCTTCGCGTTGGCATCTCCTGGGTTTTGCCAAGTGGCTTCAATCGTGATGGGCGGTGCATTCTCACTCGAGACGATTGAGATGCTGCTTGTCGCCTTGTCCGCTTTTGCGTTGGCAAATGATAGTCGCGCGCTGCCTTTGAGGCTGGATGCAGGAGGAGGGATGGGATGTTCGGACGGTTTGAAACGGTCTCGAACCACGGTTAGTGACTTTTCGAGATTCAGAATCGTGAAGTCGGCTTCGACCAACTCGGGAAGCAGGCCATTTGCCCGGTCGATTGGCACTTCGGCATTGATTCCCAGAGGCGACCCAAGCGCTTCGCCATGGATGGCGGCTTTCAGTGTGCTACGCTCCAGCTTGGCGGCGATCGCCAAGCTTGAGGACGTCCAGTCGTCGAAACTCGCGTCGCTGGTGCTGAGTTGCAGGTCAGCTTCGAGCGTGTCTGTGCCTCCTGATAGATGGCGGGCCGTCAATTTGAGTGATTCGAGCGTGACGTCCGCCGGGATCGGAAAACCGAGCTTCTCGGCGGCTTGGTGGACCAGGAGTGGAGCCGCCTCTTTCTCCAGAGTGGCGGTGGTGAGGTCGGACTCCGCATTGAAGCGGACTCCATCGACGACGAGGCCCGTGGCGAAGCTGATCGGCTTGTCCTGTGGGAAGCGGGCGAGAACGTCCCGTATTTCCAAAGCGGGCATGATTTCCAAAGAACTGAGCTGGATCGATTCCTCTTGCCACTCGATGGTGGATGTTTGGGCTTCGACGATCTTGTCACCGAGGATCGTCATTTTGCCGAGCTTGAGCTCGATGATTGGGCTCGCCGGAGAATGGATCAGCGAGGTGGGTTCAATCTGGAAGAGTTCCTTATCTCCCCGGCGAATCTTCGCGCTGATGTCCCGCAACTCGATCTCCATTGGCACGATGTGCGCCCTCAGTCCGTTGAGGAGCTCTGCGATATCGGTCCTTTCCGTTTCAGCTTCGTCTTCCTTTTCCTCCTTCGGCTTACTTCTGGCCAAATCGATCGAGGCGTGAAGTCCCTGCAGTTTCAAGCTTTGGACTTTGCCTTCAGTAATCTCAGTGAGCTTGTAGTTCAGCGATGCTTGGTCGAGACCGACGACTTCGATTTCACCCATTTCGCCGAGATTGAAATTGGCGATCCCGATTTGGCCGCCGCTCAGTCGACCGCTGAGTTCGAATGCCTCAGTGAGTCCGGGAACATAGTGCTGGGCAGCTTTTTCCCCGATGAGACGCCAGCCAGGGCCATCGAGCCAGATGAGGAAGCCGAGGAGCAATGCCAGCAGGCGCCAGCGCTTTTTCCGCCAGTGAGGGCAAGAGGTCTTCTCGGTCTTTCGGTTTTCCTCGGATTCTTCGTCAGCCATTCCCGTCGGCAGCATGAGGGAGGGAATCGATATCGGCAACCCATGGATTGCTAAGGCTCATGAATTTCTCCAGCGCTTGGCAGTTTGGAACGATGGCAGGGTGGGGCGCTTGATGCGATCGCGTGGATCTTCGCCGGGGCGTTCACGGCCACCTTCCCGAAGCCAGCGATTGTCGGCGCCGCGGGGACCGCTTGGACTGAATTGGCGTCTCAATTGTCGCCTGTTTGTGCATACCATGTCTGTGGTGACACAAAAGCTTGGGCAAAGGGGGATGCGGCTAGTTGACAAACGGGGAGCGCCTTGACCACTGTCTGTCACTGCCGGAGGCGCAACGCGTGCGAATCCGGACATCTAGTCATTTTCCCAAGGCCCCGAAAGACCCGTGTTCTCTAACGAAGATTATCTCGCTGACCTGCTTGTAGAGGCAGGTGCCACGACTCAGGAGCAGTTGGATCAAGCCCGTTCCCGTGGGGGCTCGGTGATTGAATCCCTGATTTCTGAGACGGAACTCACCGAAGCGACCATCGCAGCGGTGCTCGCTGCGAATGCAGGTATTGAGGTCATCAGCCTCGATCAGACACCGCCTGATCCATCTGTTGCCGATGCGATTCCCAATGACATCGCCTCCCGCTACAAGGTGATTCCGATCTCTGATGACGGGATCTATTTGACCATCGCCGTTGCGGATCCCTTCGACTTCGAGGCGATGGACAGCCTTCCGGCGGTGCTTTCGCGAGAGCTCAATTTCGTTTGCGCTCCCTACAGTGGCATCATCGAGCACCTTCAGCAGTTTTACGGCTTGGGCCATGATACCGGTGGCATGGACGTCACGGGTGGTGAGGAAGTTGAGACCGGCGATGGTGATGCTCCGATTATCCGCCTCGTCCAAGGCATGCTTGCCGAGGCGATGAAACAGGGATGCTCCGATATTCATATCGAGCCGCTCGAGACTTCGGTCCGGATCCGCTACCGCATCGATGGCAAGCTCATCGAGGTGGCGAATCATCCGAAGAAGCTTCTTCCTGCGATCATCGCGCGTCTCAAGGTGATGAGCGGCTCGATGTCGATCGCGGAAAAACGGCTCCCTCAGGACGGACGTATTCAGGTGAAGGCTGGAACCAAGGAGATCGACCTTCGTGTTTCATCCGTTCCCTCGAACCACGGCGAGTCGATCGTCATGCGTATTTTGGACAAGTCCGCGCTGGTGCTCGGGCTTCCCGAACTGGGCTTCCTTTCGGATGACCAGCAAACTTTCGAGGAACTCATTGGCCTGCCGGATGGCATCATTCTTGTGACGGGCCCGACGGGTTCGGGTAAAACGACCACGCTTTACGCCTGTCTCAACGTCATCAACCGCCCGGATCGCAAGATCATCACGGTGGAAGATCCGGTCGAGTATGAGCTCCCCGGAATTAACCAGGTGATGGTGAGAGCCGACGTCGGCATGACCTTCGCCGCCGCGCTTCGTTCGATGCTTCGCCAGGCACCCAACATCATCATGATTGGGGAAATTCGTGATGCGGAAACCGCGAACATCGCGATCAACGCCGCGCTCACCGGTCACCTTGTGCTTTCCACGCTCCACACCAACGACGCGCCATCGGCGGTTGCTCGTTTGGCCGATATCGGCATCAAACGCTTCCTGATTGCCTCGGCCGTCCGGGCGATTCTCGCTCAACGTCTTGTTCGTAAGCTCTGCCCCGTGTGTAAAGCTCCCGGCGAGCTCACTGAAAAGCAAATGCGCGGTCTCAATCTCGATCCGAGCCGCATTGCAGGAAGCACGATTCTGGGACCAGTTGGCTGTGAGAAGTGCCGTGGCGGAGGCTACAAGGGCCGTGCCGGTATCTTCGAAATCTTCAAAATCGACGACGAAGTTCGTCACATGGTGAACGAGAACCTGACATCCAGCCAACTCAGACGGCGAGCCCGGGAACTCGGAATGCGCACCATGCGCGAGGACGGCATCCGTAAGGTGCTCACCGGCATGACCTCCGCTGAGGAAGTGCTCCACGTCACCATGTCGGACGCCGATTGATCCACTTTTGCCCCAAGACCCAATTTCATGGACAGCAACCAGCTCATTGACCTTTTCGTAAGTCGCGGGATGATCGACCGTTCACTCGGTCAGGACATCCTCAGTCAGGTGGAGAATAGCGGCAAGGATGTCGCTGAGATCCTCGCCGACTTCCAGGTAATCCAAAACAAGGAGGACGTGTGGCCAGTGGTCGCTTCCGAGCTCGGAGCACCGCTCATCGACCTCAGTGGCTGGAGCCCACCGCCTGAGCTCCTCGCTCTCATCCCAGCGGGAACCGCTCGATTGCACGGCGCTTTGCCGGTCAACCTCACCGCCGAAGGACTTCACATTGCCCTTGTCGATCCCATGAATCCCCAGACGCTCGAGGATCTGCGTTTCGCGCTGGATCGTGAGCTGATTCTCGCCATCGCTCCGGACTACCTCATCGAAGAGAAGATTTCCGAGGGATACGGCGGAGATGGGGCCGGGATGGAGGACATTCTCAGCCAGCTCGAATTTGGTGGCCCGGAAGGCGACCTCAATGCGGTCGATCTTGAGAACGAGGCGAACTCCGCGCCGATCATCCGCTACGTCGACCTTGTCATGTATCAGGCGATCAAGGAGCGCGCCTCGGACATTCACTTCGAGCCATTCGAAAAGGAGTTCAAGATCCGCTACCGGGTGGACGGTGCACTTTACGAAATGGCCCCGCCGCCGATTCACCTTGCGATGGCGATTATTTCCCGCGTGAAGGTGATGGCCAATATGAACATCGCCGAACGCCGGATCCCCCAGGACGGGCGGATCGTGAAACAAGTGGGCGATCGTCAGGTCGACATGCGTGTTTCCTCACTTCCGACTCACCACGGGGAGTCGGTCGTGCTGCGGATTCTTGACCGCTCGTCGGTCAACCTCTCGCTCGAAGCACTCGGCCTGCCTGAGCATATTTTCGAATACATTACGGACACGATCGAAAAGCCCAACGGGATTTTCATCGTTACCGGACCGACGGGTGCGGGCAAGACCACCACGCTCTACGCGGCGCTGAAGCGGATCAACACCATCGATCACAAGCTTCTTACCGCGGAGGACCCGGTCGAGTATGACATCGACGGTATCATTCAAATCCCCATTCACGAAGCGATCGGCCTGACCTTTCCACGGGTTCTCCGAGCCTTCCTTCGTCAGGACCCCGACCGCATCATGGTGGGGGAGATGCGTGACATGGATACCGCGCAGATCGCCATCCAGGCGTCGCTCACGGGTCACTTGGTGCTCTCCACGCTTCACACCAACGATGCTCCAGGCGCGGTGACTCGTCTGGTCGACATGGGCTGCGAGCCATTCCTTGTTGCGGCGTCCCTTGAAGGGGTGCTGGCCCAGCGTCTTGTCCGAACCATCTGCAAGGATTGCAAATCCCCGTATGAGCCCAACGAAGCCATTCTCACCCAACTTGGGATCTCTCCTCACGAGCTCGGGGACAAGGACTTCTTTACTGGTGCCGGTTGTGACACGTGTGGAAACAGCGGTTACAGAGGCCGCGGCGGGCTCTATGAACTTTTGAATATCACCGACCCGGTGCGGGATCTCATCATTGATCGCGCGCCGACGGTGGTGCTGAAACAGAAAGCCATGGAGAACGGCATGACGACCCTGCGTGAGGATGGCCTGCGTAATATCTACATGGGCAAAACCACCATTGAGGAAGTTCTCAAGTATACCTAAAATCGCTAAATTTTCGAATCGCCAGCCGATTCTCCTTAATCCATCTTCCCGTCAATACTTTCCAAAAATCAGACCCATGCCCCAGTTCCAATTCACAGCAGCCGACGCGAAAGGCGAACAAATGTCCGGTACCGTGGACGCGCCAAGCGAGGCAGAAGCCATCAACCAACTTCGTAGCCAAGGATACTACCCCCTTCAGGTTGTCGAAGCAGGAAAAGGATCGCTCACTGCGGCACCCAAGAAAGGTGCTGCGAAAAAGAAGGCGAAGAAGGCCGACCCGAAGAGTCCCAAGGGAACGACTGGTGGTCGCATCAAGCCGAAGGTCCTGATGATTTTCACCCGCCAGCTGGCAACGCTGATTGACTCAGGTCTGCCATTGCTCCGGGGTTTAACCGTGCTTTCCAAGGCCGAGCCGAATCCGGTCCTGCGTGGAACGGTCAATGCCTTGGCCGACTCGGTGCAGTCAGGATCGACCTTCTCGGAGGCGCTCGCGCAGCACCCGAAGATTTTCAACAAGCTCTATGTAAACATGGTGAAAGCCGGTGAGCTTGGTGGTGTGCTTGAAGTGGTGCTTCTGCGTCTCGCAGAGTATCAGGAAAAGGCGCACAAGCTGAAAAACAAGATCGTTTCGGCCATGGTCTATCCGGTGATCGTGATGTTCATCGCGGTCGCCATCCTTGTCTTCCTGATGCTGGTCATCGTGCCGAAGTTCAAGGAGATGTTTGCCGAAATGGACAACGCCGAATTGCCGCTGATTTCCAAACTGGTGTTCGGATTTTCCGAGTTCTTCCTCTCTGCCGATATCTGGGTTATTCCAAACGTGGTGTGGTTCTTCCTGGGTGCCGTGCTGATTTTCCTTGGATTCAGCTCTTGGGGCAGGACGAAGGGAGGGCGGAAAGCCATCGATACCTTGAAGCTCAAGTTGCCGGTCTTTGGTGACATCCAGCGCAAGAGCGCCGTGGCTCGGTTCTCACGAACCTTAGGCACTCTGGTAACTTCCGGTGTGCCGATCCTTCAGGCGCTGAACATTACGCGGGACACGGCGGGCAACGTGGTGATCTCTGGCGCCATTGAGAAGGTCCACGAGGCGGTCAAAGAGGGGGAATCGATCGTGACTCCATTGCAGTCCTCCGGAGTCTTCCCGGGCATGGTCATCTCGATGGTCGATGTGGGTGAAGAGACCGGTCAGCTTCCGGAGATGCTGCTGAAAGTCGCCGATGTGTATGACGATGAGGTCGACAACGCCGTGACGGCCCTGACTTCGATTCTTGAGCCGATCATGATCGTGATTCTGGCCCTCGTTGTGGGTTCGGTTGTATTTGCATTGTTCCTACCATTGATTAAGGTTATTCAGTCGGTCGAAGGGTAACCTCAGATTGACGCGTGAACTACGAACCTGAAATCCAGAGAACAATGAAACCATTTAAGAGAACTAACAACCGGGCTGGCGGCTTCACACTGATGGAGTTGCTGGTGGTCGTCAGTATCATGGTCATCCTCGCGGGCTTGACCATGGGGACGATGGCCTACGTGAACCAGAAGCAGGCGATTGAGAAGGCCAAGGTTCAGCTGGGATTGCTTGAGCTTGCTCTCGAGGATTACTATTCGGAGAACGGAGAATATCCTTCGAATTACAGAGACGATGGAAAGGGCGGCAGCGATGATGTCCAGAAGGCTTTGTTTCCTCGCTCTACGGCTGAAAAAGTCTACTTGGCAGAACTGGATCCAGACAACGATACGCAAGGCTGGATTGGAGGTTCTGGAAATAGCTTCATGATCCTCGACCCATGGGGAAATGAGTATCGCTACCGAACCAACCGGACGCTATCGAAAGGAACAGTTCGAGTTTATGCATCGAACCCGGGCTTCGATATCTGGTCCTGTGGCCCTGATGGCGACACGAGAACCGGTAAGGACGGTGACTACAACACCGAAGATCCCAAGAATCGCGACGACATTCGCTCTTGGTAGTTCTCGCGGATGATTGATTTTTTTAAAATGGCCCGCCAGCCCAGCGGGCCATTTTTATTGCCGGTTGACGGACTTTTGTCAGCAGATCCAAACTTGTCGGGAAATCCGCTCGACGCGGGTGATTTGAGCGGTCTTGCTCTCTGCAGATGAGCGAAGAATCCCCCGACAAGGTTGAGATCCAGCCTGAGGAATCAGCACCAAAAAAGAAGGCGGCCAAAAAGCGTATCAAAGCGCCCGAAGCCAAGGTCATTGAAAACAACTCTGGCGAACCCAAAATCCCTGAAAATAGCGCCCCAAGGAAAGAGGAGAAAACTGCCGAGCCTGAGCCAAAAGTAGCAACTGCCGAGGAAAGCCGTCCAGCTCGTGAGGAAGGCGAGACTCCAACTGAGAATCCATCCATTCGCCGGATATCGTCGAAAAGACTGAGCCCGCCCGAAGCCCCATCCAGAGATGATGCTTCCGAGCAAACCGCAACCTTCGATGAGCCAGCCGCTTCTTCGGACGTTCAGGGCAGGAAGCGCCGTCGGCGCCGCCGAAAGGGGCAGGGAGGTGAAGCCGAGGAGGGTCCTGTGGGCAACGAGGGGGGCAACCCAAGCCGCGGGGATGAAATCCGCCCGCAGCAGCGGCCGGTATCACGCCCGCAGATTGATCCCGAAAAAATCGAGAAGAAGGCTTGGAAAATCTTTCTTTCCGAAGTCAGCGAAGAGGGCCTGGCCCTTGTAAGCGACCAGGATGCCAAGGAAATCGGTCGACGCAGCTTCCGGCTTGCCGAGATCTTCCTGGAGGAGGCCTCGAAGCGTCAGTGAGAGGACTCGGCGAGCTTTTGCTCGAGTTTCTGAACGAGGTCATCTTTACCCGTTGCTCGGGCAAGGGTGATCCTCAGTGTTAACACGGGAGGTGAATCCCGTTCACCATCATCCATCGCCGAGAGAGCTTCAATCGCCGCATCGTAGTCGCCAATTTCAACAGCGCCTTCAGCTTGGTCCAGCAGGCTGGGATTTTCGCCACTTGGCGGCTGGCCCTTGAGCACTGCCCAGCGGGCGGAAGCGGGAAGCGCCTCGCTGCCCGGGCCTTCAACTTGATCGAGGTAGACGAGTTCGTCGCCGTCGCGATGAAGCCTCCAGGAATTGATCGCGATGACAATCAGAAGGCCGAGGACGATGAAGCTGGCTTCCATCAGGAAGGGCGTGGTGATGATTCCGAGAACCATTGCAAACCATTCCCCCATGAATCCCGGAAGCGTGCCGCCCCACCAAATGAACCAGACGATTCCGCACACCAGAAAGATCGCTGCAATTCCGACGAGCACCTGCTTCACACGGGGGTCGGAGAGGATGGAGGCGCTCTTGCTGCTCACGTCGTGAGAATAAGCACGGGATCTGATTCCATGCCACCAGCAAGTAAAGTTTTTAAATTTTGTTGATTATTTTTATATGTGTAGTGTTTTGGGGCATGCCCCCGTCCATCTCGATTCGGCTGGCGACCTTGGTCCTCATGCTCTTTGCCCTCACTTTCGCGACGATTCGCGTGGTTGGAGGTCAGAGGAGCCGTTCAGCGGCTTCGATCGATGCGACGGTTTCGCGGACAGAATTCACGGTCCCGGTTGAGATTATTGAGACGGGCGAGAATCCGGCGACCGTCGAGGTGAGGGTCCAGCCTTAAGATTGGAGCGTCGTCACGGTTGAAATCCCCCGCGCGTGCCGCTACTAGACCGCCGATGCGTCTCTTTGACACCCTTTCTCGGCAAGATTGCGAGCTGAAGCCAGTCGATGGCTCGACCTTTCGTTTCTACTGCTGCGGTCCCACGGTTTACGGCCCAGCTCACATTGGCAACTTCCGCACTTTTGTCCTGCAGGACGTATTTCGCCGGGCGATCGAGACGGGCGGCATGCGTTCCTTTCATGTGAGGAACATCACGGACGTGGACGATAAGACGATCCGCGACTCCCAGGCGGCCGGAAAGCCACTGGCGGAGTTCACGGCTCATTGGCGCGATCGCTTTCATGCCGACTGCGAGGCGTTGAACTGTTTGCCGCCTCACGTCGAACCGGGTGCGGTGGACCACATTCCGCAGCAGGTCGCGATGATCGAGACCTTGGTTGAAAAGGGGAATGCCTACGTTTCGGATGACGGCTCGGTCTATTTCAAGATTGCCTCCTTCCCGGACTACGGAAAGTTGAGCCGCCTCGATACTCGCGAGCTTTCGCTTGGAAAAACGCAGGAGGCCCGCGCGAATGCGGACGAGTATGAAAAGGACAGCCTTGCCGACTTCGTGCTGTGGAAGGCGCGTCGACCGGAAGACGGTGAGAATTTCTGGCCATCACCCTGGGGTGAGGGTCGTCCGGGCTGGCACCTTGAGTGCTCGGCGATGATCCAGGAATATCTCGGTGAGAATTTCGATCTCCACTCAGGTGGGGTTGATCTGGTTTTCCCGCATCACGAAAACGAGATCGCCCAGAGCCGCTGCGCCTGCGGTGGTGAATTCGCGGCTCATTGGTTTCACGTGACGCATCTGTTAGTCGACGGTGGGAAAATGTCGAAGTCAGTCGGCAATCTCTACACGCTGGAAGACCTTGCGGCGAAGGGCTTCTCCGCGATGGAAGTCCGCTACGTGTTGATCGGTGCGCACTACCGCAAGCAACTGAACTTCACGCTAGATTCTCTAACAGGTGCGCGCGAGGCACTTTCCAAACTGGCGAAAGCCGCTCGTGGATTGGCGGAGCGGGCGGGGGACGGTCATGTGCTTGGTGAAGTGGGCTTTGGTCCCTTCCAGGCGGCCTGGGATTCTCTGAATGATGATCTCAACACGCCGGGCTGCCTTGGCGGGATATTTACGGGTCTCCGCGAATGCGCCGATCTGCAGGGTGAGGAGGCTGCCAAGGCATTGGCGGGGCTGAACCGCGTGCTGCGTGCACTCGGCTTGAAGCTACCTGAAGAGGCGGCGCCAAGCGAGGTGCCGGCGGACATCAAGGCGTTGGCCGATGAGCGCTGGGCCGCTCGTGCGGCGAAGGATTGGGCGAAGTCGGATGCGATGCGCGACCAGCTTGCCGAGTTGGGCTGGGCGGTGAAGGACTCTCCCGAAGGATACGAACTCAAACCAAACTGACCATGCACATTCGACCACGCCGCAACCGCAAGTCTCCTGCCATTCGGGCACTGGTATCTGAGACGACCCTCTCGGCTTCTGATTTCATCTATCCGCTTTTCATCCACGAAGGAGCGGAGGATCAGGACATCGCCTCGATGCCCGGCTGCAAGCGCTGGTCCCTTGATGGTCTGCTGAAGGAGGCAGGTGAGGCGCACGCGCTTGGAGTTCAGGCGGTGGTGCTGTTTCCGGCGATCAGCGATAAACTGAAGACGCCCGCTGCGGAAGAGGCATGGAATCCCGAGGGATTGGTGCCGACGGTGGTGCGGGCTTTGAAGGAGGCGCATCCGAGTCTTTGCGTGATCACCGATGTGGCGCTCGATCCCTATAATTCCGAGGGCCATGATGGCTTGGTGGCGCAGCAGGAGGACGGTAGTCTGGAGATTCTCAACGACGAAACTGTGATGGCGCTTTGCCGACAAGCGCTCTGTCATGCCGAAGCCGGTGCGGATATCGTTTCGCCGAGCGACATGATGGACGGTCGCGTGGCGGCCATTCGTGGCGAGCTGGATGATTCCGGATACGAGAAGGTTTCGATTCTCAGCTACTCGGCGAAGTTTGCTTCCGCCTACTACGGTCCATTCCGTGGGGCGCTGGATTCCGCACCCAAGGCCGGCGACAAGAAGACCTATCAGATGGATCCCGCGAATGTCCGTGAGGCACTTCGTGAGGTGGGACTGGATGAAGGCGAAGGGGCCGACATGGTGATGGTAAAGCCTGCGGGTCCATACCTCGATGTGATTGCCCGAGTTCGCGAAAGTACGGTGCTTCCCGTAGCTGCCTATCAGGTCAGTGGTGAGTATCTGATGATCGAGTCCGCCGCGGCGTCCGGCTGGATCGATGGTAAGGCCGTCGCGCTGGAATCATTGATGGGGATCAAGCGCGCCGGAGCGGATCTGATTCTCACGTACTACGCCAAGCGTGCGGCGGAGTGGCTAAACTCTAAAATTTAAACCTCAATCTCCAATGGCCTTGCTGCCCGGCTTGTCCCGGCGGTGCGGGGGCTTGAGGTTTAGAGTTTAAAGTTTCCTCACTCAATATTTTGAACCTGCTCACGGATTTTTTCGAGCTCGGTTTTGGCGGCGACGACGTTTTGGGCGATGTCGGCGTCGGAAGCTTTTGAGCCGATGGTATTGAACTCACGGTGGATTTCCTGACAGAGGAAGTCGAGAGGGCGTCCGGCGGGTTCGCTGCCTTCGAGGTATTCGCGAAAGCGTCGGATGTGGGAATCGAGACGAGTGGTTTCTTCGGAGATGTCACAGCGGTCGGCGAAGAGGCCGATTTCGCGAATAACCCGTTCGTCATCGAGATTCAGGTCGAGGCCCGCATCGCGTAGGCGCTTGAAGAGGGTTTCGCGGTAGTGCTGGGGCCGTGCCGGAGCGAGTTCGGCGATGGTGTTCTTGAGCTGTTCGAGGATGTCGAGACGGGTGCTGAGGTCCTTGGCAAGATCGGAGCCTTCGGCGGCTCGGGTTTCGAGGACTTGGGCGAGGGCCTCTTCCAAGGCGGGCTCGATGGCGAGCCATGCGGCTTCGGGGTCGATGCCGCTGTCATCAAAGGTGATCACACCCGGGCTGCGCATGAAGTCGGCGGCTGTTGCGTGGACACTGCGGCCAATCCGCTCGGAGATGGTTTTCAAGGCGTTGTCGAGGGCCTCGGCAAGGGCTTCATCGACTTGCACCTTGGCCCCTGATTCTGCGGGGCGATCGATTTGGATGGAGACCTGGATGCGTCCACGGGAGACCTTGTCGAGAACGGCTTTTCGGATGCGTCCTTCGATCGTGGCAAGGTCGCGACCGGCCTGGACGACAACCTCCGCCTGCTTACGATTGACGCAGGCGATTTCCACGGTCGCGGTGCCGATTTCAGTCGTGGCCGATCCTCGGCCGAAGCCAGTCATGGAGTGCATGGACGCATTCAAGCCCGTTGGGGATGCGGGAACCAACTGGAAAATTGGGGAATGCGGCTAAAGCCGGAATTGTTGCTTTGGAAGGATGAGTGGAACAATGAAAGCGCGCGAAAATACGCGAAATCTCTGTTGCATACCCCGGCCATCTTCTTGATCTCTGGACTTCAAGTTTCGCGCAGTTTCGCGCGATTTCGTTGTTGTCCACAAGCGAAGATCAAGGTCACTGAGATCGACCTCAGTCGTTCTTCCGGTGCTCGTCGGGATCGTCTTGGTATTCGTCCCACGGACTGCCCGCATCACCGTGATCTTCCTCTTCACCTTCTTCGGTGGCATGAGGGTCGAGATCAAGATCGTCGCTGCGATCAGCTTCGTCGGTGAAATGATCGTGACCTTCTACCTGGAGATCGTCGTGAGAGTCGTCGACGTCTTCCTTATCAAGCAATCGAGCAAGGTGAGCCTTGTCCTCCGCCGCTTCCTGGGTGCGCTTCTTTTTCTCGTCGAAGTAGGCGAGCCAGATGCAGGTCTCGTAGAGCACATACATCGGCACGGCCATGAGCGAGAGGGTAAAGATGTCGGAGGTCGGCGTGATCATGGCCGCGACGACGACGATGGCGAGAACCGCGTAGGAGCGGGTGCGGCTCATCATTTCGAAGGTCAGCAGACCGAGTTTCACGAAGACCATGACGACGACGGGAAGCTCGAAGGAAAGTCCGAAGAGCAGGGTGAACTGGGTGGCAAAGCTGATGTACCAACCAATCCGCCAATCGCTGGCGACGCCGAGGCTTTCGTCCCAGGTGGCAAAGAATACGAGGGCGCGCGGGAGGACGACGAAGTAGGCGAAGCAGACACCGGCAAGGAAAAGGCCGAAGCCAATCAGCATGGCGGGCCAGAGCATCTTCTTTTCGTTGTCGTGGAGGCCAGGCAGCACGAACTGGAGGACGAAAAGGAAAAGCAGCGGGAAGGAGACGACGATGCCGGAGAAGAAGGCGAGTTTCATGGAAAGCATGAAGCCTTCCGTGGGTTGCAGGGTGGAAAGGTCGTTGAGCTGTCGGCCACTGCTCGCTTCGGGGTCGGCACCTTTGTCTAACAGGGCGTCCACGCGGCTTCGCAGTTCTTCGTTGCCAACGGTGGTGGCTTCGAGAAAGGCCGTGAGCTTTTCACCTTCCAATTTCTTGGCGGCGCGGACGAGTCGCACGCACTCGACGTTGAACTTATCCTCCTCGGGGATCTGCTCGAGGAAGACGTCGCGTTCGGCATCGCTGAGCGCGAGAGCGGCGCGTTCGAGTTCTTTGGCTCCCTCCCAGTCGGCGACCTTGAAGTCATCCGGCAGCTTTTCGGCCGCCTTGACCTCCCAGACCTGCTCGACCGGAGCCCGCAGGACGTCCATGACGTATTTCTGAAAGGTGAAACAGCCGAGCATGGACACCAGCAGCGTGATCACCACACGGGTGATCATGACTCGTAGGTCCTCGAGGTGATCGAGGAATGGCTTCTCCATATCGGGATTCGCCTTGTCCCTGAGTTGGAAAACCTTTTTGAGCAAATACATCGGTCGGGGGCGGATACTTGTCGGGAGAGCGAATCTTTCGCAAGTCCCGATACGGGATGGGGCTTTTTCGTGTCACGATCAGGGAAATCTGCGCAAATGGGGGGTGGGAGGAGATTTTTTAGGAAATGATCAAAGGATTTCCCCTGAGCCGTGTCGTTATGCATGAACGCAATGATCCCCGCACCCCATGGAACCTGCTCCCAGCTTGACCGACTCCCGGTCTGAAACGGCTGAGTTGCTGACTTTTGGCCCGATGACTGAGGAGAAACCGACACTCAGGCAAATTTTCGAGGCCGAGGAAGGCGCTCTGCTGCGCTTCGCCTGCGGGATGCTGCGGCAGCGAGAGACGGCCGAGGACATCGTGCAGGAGGCATTTCTCCGTCTGCACGCTCATTGGGACGAGGTCAATAACGCCCGCGCCTGGCTCTATCGGACGGTGAGGAATCTAGCGCTCAACCATTTACGTGATCACAAACGCGAAACACTGACCGACGAGCCGCCCGAGTGGGATGCCGGCGGGGGCTCCGGGAATCCATTGGAGAGACTCGAGGCCACCGGCGCCGTCCGACTGCTTTTGGCCGAACTCGACGACGGGGACCGCCGGCTGATCCAGCTCAAATACCATCAGGATCTGAAATACGAGCAGATCAGCAAAGAGACCGGACTCTCGGTCGGAAACGTCGGCTACAAGCTGCATCACCTTTTGAAAGGCATGGCGGAAAGCCTGAAGCGGATGGGGATCGAGAGCGCAGAGGGATGAATGAACGATTTTCCAATTTTAAAACGAAACTGAAATGAAAGACGAACCACGCAAACCCCTTGAGGCCCTCGGAGACGAGGCGCTTGAAGCGCGCATCGTGGCCTGGGTGCTCGGTGAGGCTTCGGCGTTCGAGGCCTCCGAGCTGGAAGAACGCTGTGCGGGTGATGCGGAGTTGAAGCGCTTTGCGGAGCGGATGCGTGAGGTGCATCAGTTGATCGAGGCGGATGGGAAGAGGGTGGCGGGTGATGAATGGAGGCTTCCTGAGGAGAAGCGGCGCAAGGTGGTGGATCTGTTAGGGGTGGAGCCGGTGCTTCGATTGGAAGCGAAAAAGCGGAGGCGCTTCCCGACGCGGATCGTCTCGCTTGCGGCGGCAGCCTGTCTGATGGGGGCCTTCGTGTTTTGGGGGATTTCGGCAAGTATGGGAGGCAAGGCGATGAAAAGTCAGGCGATGTTTGCGAGTTACGAGGCAGACTCCAGTCCTGTCCGTGGGGTGGCCAATCAACCGCTTTCAAGTATACGGAGGGAGGTCGATTTTGATGCTGATGTCCTCTCTCAGCCGTCTGCCGAGCCACTTTTTGCGGATGCGCCAGTTGATCAGCCCACTGAAAATGGTCGGAAATTGGCTGAGGCCAAGACGATGGATTCATTCGCGGAATCGGGAGCTACGAGATACGGTCTTGTCGAAAGCGAGAGCTTGGTTCGCGAAGAGTTGGCGCAGAGCGGGCCGGTGGCAGACCCTGCTTCGGTGCCCGAATTCCGTGATTCTCCGGTGCTTGGCCGATTGTTTGGAGCTGAGGAGGAACCAAGCGGTGGCGATCGATCTCAAGTAATTGATAGGGTCAATGTGGGGAGCGCATGGGGTTCGTCCAATCGCAGCGAGGGCATGGTTGATCAAAAAGCCAACGATGTCGTCGCAGGCGGACTGCTTGATAGGAACTCGGATTCCTCGTCTGCGAAGTCTGAGAAGGCCGCGGCGCTGTGGTTTGGATCGAACCGGGATCGCGCTGCAGATGCCGTGATCAGTGGCGGCTCCGCCGGTGGAGGAGCAGGCGGCGAGAGTCTGAGCCTGTTCCTCTCTGGTGGTGATGCTGGTCAGTTAAGTTACGGCTATGCCGATGCATCAAACGGAGTCGTTGAGCAGGACATGAATTCACTTGATGCTTTAGCGTCAGTGGACGATCCGCTTCGCTCAAATGATGCGGGAGTCACAAGTGGTAAGCTACAGAAGCTAGGAGATGTTCGTCGCGAGATCTATGATGCGGAAGGGGCTCTTGAACTCGGAAAGTTTGATCAGGCGAAGGAGAAGTATGAGGAGGTTGTCCGGGCAGATCCTTCCAATACGGCGGCGCGGCGTGGTCTTGAGCGGGTCAATGCGGCGACGACTGACTTCGACCGTGCTGCTTATGATCAATCGCGGGCGGAACTTTTGGCCGAGGTTGACGAGGCGTGGGAAATGACGGTGCCACCCGGCTCTTCGATTGCTGGAAGGAAAACCCAACTCGAAGGCGAGGTCCACGTTGGTGAGAATCATCAGAATGAATTTCGTTTTCTCGCTGAGGGCAACAAGATGCCTATTGATACCTCCGAGGATTCCCTTGCGGCGGCGGAAGAGCGGTTGCGTAGGGTGAAGAGAGAAGTGGGAGCACCCGCGATTCAGGCGGCGAAGCATCCGCGGTCGAGCGATGCGTCTGAGCGTGAGTTGGCGGAACTTCGAGATGCGGTTCAGAAGCAGGAGGACTCGGTGGAAGACAAGCGGAAGACGCTGACGACGATCATTCGGAATCAGGAGCTGATTCATCGAGGCCTCAATCAAGGCGGTGGTCGTGAGGGCGGGCTTTCCAGTGATGATGAGGCGAGGATGGCGGCTCTGTCGTTTGCTGAACTCACCGAGCAGAAGATCAAGCTTGATTCGCAAATCGAGACGCTCCTGAAGTACGATGATGATCAGTTGATGACTTACGCCTCCGGGCTTCAGCTTCCTGAGAATATCGTTCGCGAGCTTCAACCCCAATATCTCGAGTCAAAGCGTGACTTGGATGTGATGAGGTTGGGCGGATTGGGAGATGATCACCCGAGTGTCATCCGACAGAAGAATGTAGTCGATGGTATGAAAGGTGAAATCGACCAGAGCATCGAATCTCTTCGGGAGAATCTTCTCGCCCAGCGCGAGCTTGCGGTGGAGCAGACGAGTCGCCTTGCAGAGCAGATGGCAGAGAAGAAGGGTAAGGCGGTTCAGCAAGGTATCGGGCTTCACGGTTTCGACGACGCGAAACAAGAGTTTGAGACGTCTCAGAAGCTGCTTGAGCAATTGAAGATCAAATTGGCGATTGTTGAAGGGAAGTCGGTCAGTCGTCAGGACCCGGCCAAGATTGAAATCTCGAAACCAGGCAAAGACAATACTGCCACACTTGATGCAATGGCCGAAATCTCGGCGGCGGACGAGGCTTTCTCGACGTTCTCGATGCATGTGAGCGATGCCTCGTTCAAGCTTGCTGCTGCGGCGATCGAGCGGGGTGAGGTGCCGGCGGCGGAGAGTGTTAGGCCCGAGGAGTTCTACAATGCGTTTGATTATGGTGATCCGGCTCCGACGGCGAATGAGCCGGTGGCTTGTGCGGTGGAGCAGTGTGCGCATCCGGCCTTTCCGCAGAGGAACCTTTTGCGAATCGCGGTTCGGACCGGTTCGGAAGGTCGGGCTCAGTCGAAGCCGCTGAATCTAACACTTCTGCTGGATAACTCCGGTTCGATGGAGCGTGAGGATCGGGCTTTGGGACTGAATCGTGCAGTCGAGGGACTGACTTCGTTACTGAAGGAGGGCGATACGATCACGGTGGCTGGCTTTTCGCGTCAGCCGCGCCTGCTGGCGGATCGGGTCGATGGCAAGGATGCGGCGAGCCTGAATGGTTTGGTCAATCAGACTCCGGCGGAGGGCGGAACGAACCTCGAAGAAGCTCTGAAGCTCGGTGGCGATCTGGCGAAAAGGCAGTTCAAGGAAGGCGCTCAGAATCGAGTCGTGCTCTTCACCGATGGCGCGGCCAATCTCGGCGATGCTGATCCGGAGTCGCTTAATGGCAAGGTGGAACAGTTGAGGAATGAAGGGATTGCTTTTGATGCCGCGGGCTTTGGTGCGGATGGCTTGAATGACCGATTGTTAGAGCGCCTGACTCGGAATGGGAATGGTCGCTATTATGTCGTGGATGATGCGGCCGATGCTGATACGGGCTTTGCCAAGCAGTTGGCGGGTGCATTTCGTCCGGCGGCGGAAAACGTTAAGGTGCAGGTGGTTTTCAATCCGTCGCGTGTGGGGAACTACAAGTTGATCGGGTTTGAGGAGCATCGATTGAAGAAGGAGGATTTCCGGAATGATGCGGTGGACGCGGCGGAGATGGCTTCGGAAGAAGCGGGGGTGGCTCTCTATCAGTTCGAGGTTCTGCCGGAGGGGCAGGGCGAGGTTGGCGAAGTGAGCATTCGTTTTCGCGATACCGCGACTGGGGAGATGGTCGAGCAAAGCTGGCCGATTCCTTATGATCCGCAGGCTCCGTCCTTTGATCAGGCAAAGCCCGGGATTCAATTGGCGGGGATCGCGGCCTTTGTGGCGGAGAAGCTGCGCGGTGCGCCGATGTCTGAGGCTGTGGATTACGCGGAGCTGCGCGGCGTGATGGCTCGCGTGAAGGCGGAGTATGATGGGAATGAGCGCGTTGGTCAGTTGGAGCAGATGATGAGGCGCTAATTACACAGAGTTTACAATAAGAGCCGCGATTGGCGGCGTTTTAGAAAAGGAGTCACCGAATTTAGAAGTATTATGAAGGCACTTGAGAGAGATTTAAAGGAGCGGCGGTTTGGTCGTTTGGGCGTTAGGGGGCTGTTAGGCCGTTTCCTTATCGGTTTGGGGGCGTGCCACCTCCTGGCGGCTTCGGTGTTGGCTCAGGGTGTTGGCGAAGGGGTGGCGGTGCTGCCGGTGGATAAGGTGCGGCAGCCGGTTCCTTTGTTTTACTCGGTGCAGGCGGAGACGAATGCGACGGCTCAAGCTGAGGGATTTACCGGTGAGATGAATTTGAAGGTGAGGGTTTTGCAGGGCCGGCCGGAAACGCTGACGATTGGTTTGGAAGGCGACGGAGACGTCACAGAGGTGACGGGAGGCGAGGCGCTTTCATGGTCGGTGCGGCGGGAATCGGATGGTTCACGCTTTCTTGATCTGAAACCGAAGTTGCCCAAGCCGGAGCCGCGACCGATTTTTGAGGATGGAAGAATCAGTTTGCCGAGTGTGGTGCCAATGCTTCCTCAAGTTCCGATGATCGACGGACCGAAGGAGTTTTCATTCAAGGTGGTCTTCGCGCATGAGTTCGAGAGTGGTGAAGTGGTGAAGTTGTTGCTGCCTGGACCAGGTAAGGCAGCGGGGTTTTCATCGAAGGTGGTTCTCGGTGAGGCGGTGGGCTACCGTGCAAAGGTTATGGGTTTGTCGGGCCTTAGTCGGATTGAGTCCGACGGTATGGAATTTGAAGGAAGTGGTGCGGGGCTCTTGCGCTTGTTGGTGGTTCCTCAGGGGGGGGAGTTGGCGGATATCGAACTGATTGATCCAGTGCTGGAGGGTGAAGTCAGCGAGGATGGCGAGAGTATTGCCTTCGTGCTGCGGGCGCGGGTGCAGGTGAATCATCAGGATGCAGCGTTGAAGTTGTTTCAAGGTGTGGCCTTGGGAGAAACGACCTCGGGAAACGGTTGGCATGTGAGACTGGCGAAGAGTGACGATGCATGGTTCCACGAACTTGTCGGAACGAAGGTGCAAGCCGAAGCGGAAGTGATGTCGCTGCCGTTTGAAGTGCCGGTGAAGCGCGATGGCGACTGGCGGATGCTTGATTTCGCACTTCCTGCCGGGGTCGTGGTGCCGATTCGGATGGCGGGTCTCGGAGCGGGTGTCTCGTTTTCCAAGAGCGAGCCGGTGGTACCTGAACGCCGTGGAAATGCGTGGCAGGGTCACCTCAACGCGGCAGGGCAGGCAAAGCTGGCGTGGAAAGAACAGTCGAAGGAAGACGATGGTGCTTTGTTTTTCTCGTCGTCGGAGATTTCAGAAGTCCGCGTGGGAGCGGGACTTGTCAGGCAGGCCTCCGAGATCGGATTTCAGGTCTTGCAGGGGAAGATCAACTCGATACGGATGAAGATTGAAGGTGCGGGTGAGGTGCTTGCGGTTTCCGGTGAGCAGGTGCTTGGGTGGAATCCGATTGAGGAAAACGGCGAACGGTTTCTTGCGATCGAGTTAAGCCGTCCGATTGAAGGGAACGGGAGGCTGATGATTCAGGCGCAGGCCGCGCTGGGGGGATTTCCAGTGAAGGCACAACCGATGAGGTTCGTTCCGGAAGGCGCGCTGCGGCATAGCGGCTTCGTGCGGATTGCGAATGAGGGTGCGGTCCGATTGGAGGTCGTCGCGGCGAAGGGCATGATGCAGCTTTCACCGGATCAATTTCCCGGAGGAAAAGCGCCGGAAGGATTGAGGCAGGTGTTTGTCTATCGCTTCCCCTCGGCGAGCTACTACTACTCGGTGGCGGCGGATCAGGTGTTGCCGGAAGTGAGTGTTTCGGAAGTGACCATCCACGAGATGGGTGAGACGGATCGGCGGATCTTGAGTGATCTGGAGTTGGATATTCGCGAGGCTCCGCTACGTGAGTGGACGGTCGGGATCCCTGAGGAGTTTGCGGTGGCGGAAGTGAGTGGCGCGAGTGTCGCGGACTACAGTGTGGCCGGTGAGGCCAAGGGTGGGGTGAGAGAGCTAAAGATTTTGTTCAATGAGGCGGTGGCTGGACGACAGTTGGTGGGTCTCCGTTTGGAGAAGAACCAAGGTGCGGAGACCGGGGAATGGGTCCTTCCCGTGCTCGAACATGGAGATGCGAAATCGAGTCGTGGATTTATCGGGGTGGCATCGGCACCGGGGTACCGGATTGTGCCGGGAACGAGTGGCGGACTTGTGGAAACGCCGGTGGATTACTTTCCAAAGAAGGTGGAAGGCCTTCAGCAAGGGTTCCGCATTCGCGAGGAAAAGTGGTCGGCGACGATGAAGGTGGAGGCGCTTGGTCAGAGCGTGCAGGCGGATGTGTTCCATCTCTACTCGCTCAAGGAGGGCGTGGCGTATGGGAGTGTGGTGGTGAACTATTTCGTGGTCGGTGCCCCGGCCAGCGAGTGGCGCTTGAAGGTGCCGGAAGGGATTGGGAATATTGATGTGACGGGGCAAAGTATCGGTCGCGATTGGCGGCGTGAGGACGACACGCTGATCGTGCCTTTGGTTCGTCCGGCGATTGGGGCCTCGACGATATTAGTGACCTTCGAACAACCGATGAGTGCGCGAGGTGGCGAGATTCGTCCCGGTGAAGTGCGTCCGCTCGATGTGCAATCGGAGCGTGGCTACATTCAGGTGACAAGCCCACTCCAGGTGGATGCATCCATTGGTGAAAGCAAGGGGTCAGTGCTGCGGATTGATGCTTCCGAATTGCCTGCGGAGTATCGTTTGCTCTCCAGTGCTCCCACGCTTGAAGCTTGGCAATACACGGCGGCCGATCCTGAGATCACGATGAATGTGAGCTGGTATGAGGTGGATGAGCCGGTTGGTGAAGTGATCGATTTTTCCTCGCTGAAGACGCATGTTTCTCGTGATGGACAAGTCGCGACGACGGCGCGCTTTTTTGCTCGGTCGAAAGGAGCGACGACACTTGAGGTCAGTCTTCCTGCTGATGCGAAGTTATGGGAGACCATGGTTTCCGGGGAAAGAGTGAACGCGCGTCGTGATGGGGAGAAGACTCTGATTCCCTTGCCGGCACAGGCGGATCCGAATGAACCGATTGAGGTGATGCTTCGCTATGGTGAGGAGAAAGGCGGCAAGTGGGTGGAGTTGGTTGCGCCGAATGTGGGAACGGCGGTTGCCGTGGCGAATTGGACGGTCACCGGTGATGAGGATCGTCGATTGGTTCCGAAGGGGGGCACGGCGGAGTTGGTGCGGCCGGTGATGACGGAGACAGGCTTCGAGTGGATTGCCACGCGTGGGCGGACGGCGGCTCCGATGGTGCTGTTTCTTGCAGCGCTGGGTTTTGTGTTGCGGCGAATCAAGTCGATTGGAGTGCTGGGACTGGTCGCGATGGGTGGCGCAATGGTCTGGTCCTTCATGCTGGCGAATGAGGCGGTGGATGAACGCCGAATCAGTGTTGCCACGCTTGAATACACGGCGCCGGCGGTTTTGGTGGGCGATGATTTGAAGATCGATGTGGCGAATGTGGAGGCATGGAAGTCGATGGTGAGTGGTCCGGGGATTGTTCTGCTACTTGGCGGATGCGTTCTGCTTGGTTGGGCGCTGCTTCGTGCGGTGGGACGAGATAAGCATGTGCTGCTTTGCGTCGGTGGAGGCCTTGCGCTGATTGCTTGTGGTCTGCTTGCCCAAGGCGGCGGTGCGGTGCTTTTCTTTAGCGTCTTTGGATTGGCGCTGTTGGTGAGTGCGGTGATTCCTTGGGGAGTTGGAGCTTTGAAAGGGATGAAGTCGACTCCGGTGGCGGCGGCTTCGATGATTCTGTTAGGCTTGATGCTGCCTCGCGCTGAAGCGGCGATACCTGAGGGATCGAGTCCGGCGGAGTCGATCACTCAGAAGTGGGTGCTTGATGAGGGACGGCTGAAAGGGGAACTGGTGATTCGTGTGCGGGCCGAGGAGGCTGGGCAACGCTTTCATCTGCTTGATTCACACGCCGTTCTAACAGGTTTTGAAGGTTTTGGCCTCAAGGCGGAGAAGGATAAGGGTGGTTACTTTATTATTGCCGAACAGGTAGGGGTCTTCAGCGGACGCGGTGAATTTGAGATGGCGGTGGAGAATCCTCGTGAGGGCTGGGTGGTTCCGACTGGCGCGGCTGCGGCTCAGGAGATTAGCGTTCAGATGAACGAGGCGGGCTGGAGTTTTGATGCGACGAATGCGGCGCGGGTGACGCAGATCGGATCGGATCAGGCGGGCGTGAGCGGTGCGGTGATGGTGCTGGGAGTGGGTGATGAATCGAGGATTTCGATTCGCCCGATGCAGCGGGATGCGAGTAGCGAGAAAGTGCAGTTTTACACCGAGGTGTCGGACCTGTTTGTTCCGGGACCTGGGGTGGTCAATGGGCTTCATCGGATCGCGATTCGTCCGGCGCGTGGGGTGCTTCGTGATTTGGTGGTCAAGGTGCCCGAGGAGTTCACCGTGGGTGAGGTGAAGGATGGACCGGTGGGACGCTGGCGTTTTAATCCGGAGACCCGTGAGCTTTCGGTCTCCATCGAACCGGGGCAGGAGAAGCCGTTTGCTTTCAGTGTGGCGACCCAGCGGGCGACCGAGAGTCTTCCGGTTGATTTGAAACTTCTGCCGATGCGTGTTGTTGGCAGTGAGGGTGCGGTGGGGATGCTTGGTCTTGCCTTTGGCGGCGAGGCACAGGCTGAGGGAATCAAGACGGAAGGAATGGGCGCGGTGAATCTCGATGATTTCGACGCGCGACTTCTTCCGACGAATGCGAAGTCCGAGCCGCTTGCACTGCTCCAGAAGGCCTACCGCTATGGGGAGGAAGAGGCATCTGTGAGTCTCAAGGTGACTTCGGTGGCTCCTGAGATCCGGGCGGAGGTGAAGCAGACACTTTCGCTGGGCGCGGATCGGATGGTTCTAGCAGCGGACTTGGTCGCGAATATTACGCGGGCTGGGGTTTTCAAATTGCTGGTGGAAATTCCTGAGGGGCTTGAAGTGGAGTCGGTGACAGGTGCCTCTCTGAGTCACTGGACGGAGACGCCTGCTGATGGGAAGCGATTGATTTCGCTGAACCTGAATGGGCGGACGCTTGGTGAGCAGAGTTTTGCAATTTCGCTCAGTGCACCGTCGCCGGGAAGCTTGGAATCCTGGGAAGTGCCGCGCTTGTTGTTGCGTGATGCGACACGTCAACGAGGCACTCTAACCGTGGTGCCGGATCGTGGTCTTCAGGTGCGGTCGGTCTCGCGTTCGAATGTGTCGCAGCTCGATCCACGGGAAGCGGGTGTGCCGCGTCCGGGTGCGCTGGCGTTCCGATTGCTGCAATCAGACTGGGCGCTATCGCTTGCGGTGAAGGAGTTAGACTCGTGGGTGACGGCGCAGGCCTTGCAGGAAGTCACGCTGCGTGAAGGTCAGTTGCTGACACGGGCGCGGGTGATTTATCGGATCGAGAATGCGGCTCAGAAAACCTTGCGCGTGAGGCTTCCGGGTCTCGATGAAAGTGCGGCGGCGACCGTGCGAGCGACGGGGCCGGCGGTGGGTGACTTTGTGCCGGTGGAAGGTGAAGAGAATCTTTGGGAGATTCGCTTTCAACGGGGTGTCGCGGGCGAAACAGCGGTGGACATCGAGTTCCAGCGTCAGAGCAAGGACGATATGGCGCGGATCATGCCGTTGGAGTTGGTGGATACTCGGCAGGCGTCGTTCTTTGTTTCGGTGAAAGCAGGCGGTCGCCTGGATGCGACGGTGAGCAGCACGCCGCGTGGATGGCAGAAGACGGATTGGAATGGCGTGCCTTCAGGGTTACGAGGGGATCGCCGGGGTGATCTGGCGGATTTTCTTTATCGCGTTGCCGAGGTCGAGGGCCCGCTGGAGATCAATGTGGCGCGTCATGCACTGGCGGAGTCGGAACGTTTGCGGGTGAAGGAAGGTGTTCTGCGGACGCTGATTTCAACGGAAGGCAGTTCGATCACGACGGTGGAATTGCGGATTGAAGCGAGTGCCAAGGCGACTTTGAAGCTCGGGCTGCCTGAAGGAGTGACCCCTTTCAACCTGGCAGTGAATGGTGAAGGGGTGCCCTTGGTGCGGAGTGGGTCGGAATGGTTGTTCTATGTGACGCCATCACCGGTGGCGAATCAACCGGCGCTGGTGGAGTTTTCGTATGCCCATGAATCCGATCAGCGAGGAATGCTGAGCGGTCCTCGTTTGGGGGTTCCGTTAGAGAATCTGATTTGGGATGTGTTTGTGCCGGACGGATGGCTCTTGGCCGGGAGTCGTGGGGATTTCCAACTGGTGAAGCAGGAGGAAACGGAGGCGCTGAGTCTGAAGGCGTATTTGGCGATGGTTGATGCTCGTCGGACGAGTGGGAAGGCGGAGGCTGTTGCGGAATTGGATCAGGGCTATGCCTGGTTGCGTGCCGGGGAGCAGGACAAGGCGGGTCAGGTGCTGGGCAAGGCGGCGCGAAATGGCTTTCTGGATGAGGCCTCGAATGAGGATGCACGGGTGCAATTCAGGAATCTGAAGATGCAGCAGGCGGTGCTCGGGTTGAACACGCGACGTCAGCGGAATTACTTCGATAATCGCTTCAATGGAAGTCAGGTCGAGAATGCGCAACTTGAGCAGGCGGCTGAGGAAAACCCGATTCTTCAGGGGCTATCAAATTTCGATCCGAAGCAGTTTGATCGATTGATGGTGGGGAACTCGGCGGAGGTGACGAGTTCGCTAAAGACGATTGCAAATCGGATTGTTGAGCAGCAGCTGGAGGTCGAGTCGGCGCCGGGGTCCTTGGAAGTTCAGTTGCCGGGGCAGGGTCGGATGCTGAGGTTTTCGCGGAGTCTTCAAGTGACGACGAATGAGCCGATGCAGTTGGAGCTTAGCCTGAAACGTGAGCGTCCGAGGGGATGGTTGTTTGGGGGGCTGGTGGCGGTTCTTTCCGCGGCTGTGTTGGTGGTGGGATGGAACGGGGGGAGAAAGGTGAAGAGTGAGTGACGTAGATTGGGTTGGTCGGAATTGAATGGCGTGGAGGAGCCGACCGAGTTGAAGCATCGCGACGCGGTGCAGGTTCTGGGGAGGCTTTGGCCGGTGGGTTGAAACCCACGGCTATCATGGGGCGTCCCGATGGGACGAAAGACACGAGGTAAAAAGCTGTTCACCGGGTAAACCACCACCAAGCGAGGCCGATACCGGTTAGCCCGACTTTCGCTGTTAGATGGATTTTTGCGTCGGAATCGTTGAGATTTCATTCGTTTTCGCAAAAGGTCTACACCACAGGCTTTGGATTTCTGATTTCGGGCGGGGGCTGAGGGGGCAGGGTGAAGCCGAGTTGGTTGAGCAGTAGATGGTGGATTTTCTCGGGTTTTG
>CAZVMS010000233.1:0-3066 GCA_964628795.1 uncultured Haloferula sp.
TCCAGAGAGCCACCCAGAGGACCCAGCGCTTCATCCGGTGGGTGCGCGTCTGGATTTACAGGCAAGCTCCCTGGGCCGATTCCATCGCCAGGCTACGACAAGTCTGGGCAGGAAAAACAACGTAGTTTTCCACACCGATCTACTGGCCCCTTTGTAATGGTTGTCCCGTTGTATCCTGCATAATTTTTGCATTATTCGGACTGACGATGCAGTCGGTCGAGCGAAGAACCAGGCCCGAGACGACTGGAAACATTTTTGGGACATTTCCGGCAGCGGCTTCGTGGTAGATTGTGACATGCCTGTTTCGGATCACAAGACGGACGCCGATCTGCTGAAGGAATTCTCCGGCAGCGGGAGCCATGCAGCCTTCGCCGCCCTGGTGGAGCGCCACGGCCCGATGGTCCACGCGGTTTCGATGCGGGTGTTGTCCAACCATCACGACGCGGAGGACGTGACCCAGGCCGCGTTCCTCGCCCTCGCCCGCGAGGCGGCAAAGCTGGGCCGCCAGCCCTCGGTGGCCGGATGGCTCCACACGGTGTCCCGGCGGCTGTCGCTGGATGTCCGCAAGTCGAGGGAAAGCCGACAGCGCCGGGAGCAGGCCGCCATGAACGAATCATCGAACTCCACCCCGGACGCCACCCTGAGCGCCGGGTTCCGCCGCGAACTGGATGCCGCGCTCGATCGTCTGCCGGATCGCTACCGCCAGCCGCTGGTGCTCTTCCACCTCGAGGGCGCTTCGCTCGACGAGGTCGCCCGCCGTCTTGATCTTCAGCCCTCCACCCTGCGCACCCGGTTGTCCCGTGCCCGCGACATGTTGCGACAGATCCTCTGCCGCCAGGGTGTCGAGGTCACGTCGGTCGGGGCGCTCGGAGCGCTTTTCACGGCCGAGGCCAAAGCAGCGACGTTCACATCCACCCTCCTCTCCACGGTGCTCAATGCCGGTACCGGCGGTGCCGCCGTTTCTCCCGGCATCCTTCAGCTCGCCGGTAAAGCGGCCGGTGCCAAGAGCATCGCATTGCCCTCAACCTTCACCACCTTGACCATCCTGATGAAAACCAAAGCCACGCTCATTTCAGCTACCGTGCTCGCCCTCGCCGCGATCGGAACCACCGTCCACTTCGTCAACGAGAGCGGTCGCGGAAACGGAAAGGAATCCCGCGCCGCGGAAATGGGCAATCTGTCCCGGCCCGGGGCCGGAGAGCCGACCGGTCATGGGGAACGCAAGGCCCGGCCACGCCAACCGAAATTCCAAAGCATCGAAGAGGCGGAGCAGGCCTTGCTGGCCTTTGACATGGGTTTTCTCAGTGAACGTGACCGGGAAAAGCTCGAGCGGGGTCTTTACCGCTACAGGAGTCTGGTGGAAAGAATCCCGGAAGCCTATTACAGCGAACTCGCGTCCCGCATGGGAGAGGGCGCGGACAAAAACCTTGAGAGCTACATCAGGCAAATGGCTCTCTATCAGGAGTGGGGCCGGGTCGATTTTGATGCCGCATTGGCCGACCTTTCCAACATCGAGAACGCCCCGCAGCATTCGAAGGCCTTGCAGAATGTTTTCTCCGGCACCATGGATGCGGATCCGCAGGCCGCGATGAAGAAGGCGGAGACCCTTGAGATCCAAGCGCCTGAAGGCTTCGGCGACTTCGAGCGTATCGATCTGATGGACACCATTTTCGATCATTGGATCGAGTCGGATCCCTTCAGCGCCCTGGAATGGGCCAAGCAGGCGCAGGTGCCGGACAAGCGCCGTGACCAATGGATCGCCGATGGCCTGCGCGCCTGGGGCGAGCAGGACCCCAAGGGGGCCGAAAGGTGGCGTGAGCGAGAGAACTTCGAAGGGTTCAAGCCGTGAAGCTCATCGGTAGATCAAGAACCGGCTGACCGTTCCTTCTCCGCAGCTTTCGGCACTACTCCGCGCAGGTTCATGACGCCTCGTGGAACCGGGACGGATTTCGTGGATTTCATGAGGATTCCAGCACAATGGTCGTGTCCGCGTGCGTCACCGTGCGACACCGGCAAATCCCCGTGACGCATTCATGCCCATGAATTCGAAGAAAAGCGTACCATCCGGAGAGCTTCCGGACGCTCCGCCAAGGTCAGGGCCATGTGTGGTGACCCCAACGGTTCATTTGTGGAGGCGGTGAAGGCCTACCGTTGGGAGACCGGCCTGGGATTGACCGAGGCAACGGCTGTTCCGCGGGTGTATTTCCAGGCGTTTTCGATCAGGTTGCCGAGGATGGAGGCCACCGCGCCGCGGTCGATCGCGGCACTCAGGTCGTCCTCGATTTCCACCCTGCATTCGTCGAATGGCTGTTCGCGGGATTCCAGGATCTCGTTCACCAGTTCAAGGATCCGCGTTTCGCTGCCGACGGGTTCCGCCCGAGCAGTGCGGACACCACCGGATCGCGACCACTTTCGTCGCTGCCCCACTGGATTTCACCCGACGCGAGTCTGGGGTTGGTCCTTGGATTTTGCATTCCAAGAAGAAACGCAAAAAAGACGTCAGGTGAGAATGGCGCGGTTTTAAGCCGGATCTCGGGATAAAAGAGTCGCCGGAAATCCGCAGGTTTTGAAAGGGGTCGGTCCCGGAAAACGAGCACAAGCTTTTTCATTTACGGCAAAGCTAGTAGATGCGAATTGCCTCCGGACCCCGCCTCGAAATGCTCCGCTCCTCAAAGTCAGGCTCCGCGCCTCCCAATCACCCCACTGGCGTGCTGTCACGTGAGCTGCTGGCCTTCCGGGGCCATGTGACGTTCGCGGCGTAATGGGTCTGGGGTCAGTCCTTTCATTTTGCATTCAGCAGGGGTGCTACGACAAGTCTAGTAGATGCGAATAGCCTCCGGACCGCTTCTCGAAATGCTCCGCCCCTCAAAGTCAGGCTCTGCGCCGCTGCAAAAGCCTCCACTGGCGAGAAGAAAGGGTCAGGAAAGAATGGCGCGGTTTTAAGCGATAGCTCGGGGTTTTCCGCGATGGGGCGTTTCTTTGTATTCCGCCCTCGGTTTGGTCAGGTAACTGAAGGGTTTCGGTCGTTTCTTCTTTGCCCTTGGCTCCTGCCGGAAGGGTCTGAAA
>CAZVMS010000234.1:0-18009 GCA_964628795.1 uncultured Haloferula sp.
GTCAGGGTGCTGGGCCATTTTTCCCAGTGAAAGGCGCTGCGCACCTCCCGCAAGCCCTCGGCACCCTCTGCAGACCGCCCGCTTCAACTAAAAATTCGAAAATCACCCTGCCCGAATGGCTTTTCGAATAGGGTCTAGCAAAGGCCTCGGGGCCGAAATCGCCAAGACCCTGGCGTGCACCGGAGCAAAGGTCGTTATCAATGCCTTCAACAACATCGCCCGTGGCCAAGCAGTCGCCGATGAAATCAATGCCAAAGGAGGCACGGCCATCGCGATCAAAGCCGACGTCTCAAAAGAAGTCGACGTGCACCGACTCATCGAAGAAGCCGGCAACCGACTCGGGCCCGTGGACATCATCGTTCCAAACGCCACCCCGGACCAACCACAGAAACCCATCGAAGACTACGACGAGAAACTCTACCGCCAGATGCTGGACTTCTTCGTCATCAGCCCCTTCCTCCTCACTCAGGCGGCACTACCCTCGATGAAATCGAACAAGTGGGGCCGCATCATCAACATCACCTCTGAAGTCTTCGCCTGCTCGAACGCCAATTTCTCCGCCTACGTCGCGGCAAAAGGCGGCCAGACCGGCTGGTCGCGCAGCATGGCCAAGGAACTCGCCCCCTTTGGAATCACCGTTAACATGGTCGCTCCCGGATGGATCCCCGTCGAACGTCACGCCAACGATCCCCAGAAAGCCAAAGATGGCTACCTTGCCCAGATCCCCGCCGGCCGTTGGGGCACCCCTGCCGATGTCGGTCATGCAGTGAAATTCTTCGCCTCGGAAGGAGCTTCCTTCATCACCGGCCAGACACTTCTGGTCAATGGCGGCATGACTCCGTGGTGACGGAGGCCCTATGCCTTCAACCTGCGGAAGGCAACCGCCCGATTGACCAATTCATCAGCGATCACCGTTCCTTCGCCACCTCGCAGCGAACACCCACCCAGCACTGCTGCCGCAATCGCATAGAGTTCATGGAAATTCCCGAAGTCGCTTGGCTGCGCGGAACCCACATCCATCACGAAAAGCACCCCGCCCAGACCGGAAAGAAGTGAACAAACCGCATAGGCCAAAATCACCATGCTGTCAGTACTCACTCCGCTGAACACAGAGTGTGAAGACAAAGGGCTGCAACTTGAGCTTGGTAATCAGCAAACCGTGGATCAACCCGATCGTAGTGGAAACGACACGCGCCGCACACAAAGCCAGCGCCGGAGACCACCCATGCTTCACCATCAGCCACGGCAAACCACAGCCCACCAGACACACCACCGAACCGATCGAAAGATCGATCCCGCCCGTGATGATCACAAATGCAACACCAATCCCAAGAATGCCGAAGAGCGCCGTTCTCTCGAGTAGCTTTTCCTGATTGTAAGCGCCCAGGAAGCCATCCCCCAACCACGCCGTCAGAGCATAGAGGACAATCAGTGTCACAAAAATCCCACGAGTCCTTTTCATAGAGCTACTGCCTTAGATGATGTTGCCAATGCCATGATTCGCTCCTCGCTCATCTCACCGCGCATGAGTTCACCACTCACTTCCCCCTCGTGCATCACCAGCACCCGGTCCGCGAGACCCATCACCTCCTCCAGTTCGCTGGAGACAAAAAGAATCGCCAAACCCTTGCTCGCGAGATCCTCGATCAGTTGATAGATCTCCTGCTTCGCTCCGACATCAATACCACGCGTCGGCTCGTCGAGCAGCAGCACCCTCGGCTTCATCGCCAGCCACTTGGCAATCACCAACTTCTGCTGATTACCTCCTGAAAGAAATCTCACCAATTGCCAGTCACCCGCTGGACGGATCGAAAGCGCTTTGATCCCCTCCCTTGCCAGTTCGCTCTCGGCACGACGATTGAGAAACACACCCTTCCACGAATCCCGCTTCAAACTCGCCTTGTTCCAGACGACCAATGAGGAGCACTACCTCGCCGCCATCTGGAATCGCCTCCTTCACCAACTTTCCGCACATGCGGCCCGCCTCTTAGTTGTCCACCCCGATGAAGACCTTCCGCTTCGAATCTGGAGCATCCGTATCCATGGTGATGAACTCCACACGCTCGGCGACCTCATCAAAGAACTCCGACTGGTTCACCGGATCGATCACCGCAGCCGCAATGCCGATCTGAAACCAAGTTCTCAAAAATCTGTAAGGCATGCTCCCAGGCGCTCGAATCTCCTAAGACTCCAAACCCTTCAGGAGCTTCGCATGAATCCCACCGAATCCACCGTTACTCAACACCGCAATCACGTCGCCATCCACCGCCTCGGCGCACACGGCCGCGACGATTCCGTCCACCGTTGGAATATGACGCCCGCGTCCGCCTTCGACGGATGCCGCCAGCACCGCAGGATCCAAGCGATCCTCAATCGGCACTTTCTCCGGGTCTGGCAGATCGGGAATAATCGCGACGTCCGCCCCACCAAGACACTCTGCCAACTCTCCCTGGAAAACCTTGCGCTTCGTGGTATTCGAACGCGGTTCAAAAATCACCCATAACTTGCTGCCCGGGTGCTGCTGCTTGATCGCCTCGATCGATTGCCGAATCGCTGTCGGGTGATGCGCAAAATCATCCACCACTTTCACACCACGGACTTCGCCACGAACTTCCTGACGGCGCGCGACACCATCGAATGCCACCAGCCCCTCACGAATTTCATCCTCGCTCAGCCCCCCCAAGCCCGCTGCCACCGCCGCCATCGCCGCATTGCGCACGTTAAACTCACCGGGCATCCGGATCGAGTAGCTCACCCCGTCGATTTTGAACGAACTACGATCTTTATCGTAGACGATATCGCTGATCTTCAGATCACAGCCATCACCAAGCCCAACACGCGTCACCGGACAAGGCGCCTTTAAACTGATATCAATGCAGTTCTGGTCATCACCATTGATCACCGCGCGACCATTCCTCGGCACGACATTGAGAAGTCGCCTGAAGGTCAACTTGATCTCATCAAGATTGTTGTAGATGTCGGCGTGGTCGAACTCGATGTTGTTCACTACCGCGACTTCAGGAAGGTAGTGCAAAAACTTCGATCGCTTGTCGAAAAACGCCGTGTCGTATTCGTCGCCCTCAAGAACGTTGAACTCCGAATCCGAAAAATTTGCACCGCGTCCGAGGTTCTTCGGAAGCCCGCCAATCATCCAACCCGGATTCCGGCCTGCGGAGAGAAATAGCCATGCAAGAATCGCACTGGTTGTCGTCTTTCCATGAGTCCCACTGACCACGAAATTCCGTTGACCACGAAGGAAGTGCTCTTTCATCACCTCCGGCAAAGAAACGTAGAGCAAGCGACGATCAAGCGCCGCTTCCGCCTCTTCATTCCCGCGGCTGATCGCGTTGCCGATCACGATCGCATCCGCATCCGCCGGGATGTTCTCCGCACGATAACCTTCGCTCAATTCGATGCCCTCATTTCTGAGGAAATCCGACATCGGTGGGTAAACGTTCGCGTCCGATCCCGTGACGGTGAACCCTTTACGCTGCATGGCGACCGCCACCGACCCCATGGCCGTGCCGCAGACACCAACAAAGTGGAAGTGCTTTTTCTCAGACATCAGTCAAAAAGTCGGTGCGGACACGGTGCCGCGATCTCGTCCTTCCTCACGCTTGCGAAGAATGCGGTCGGCTATCTCGCGGACCATCTCACTCAGCAACAACCACAGATGACTTCCCTCACGGTAGTCGGCCGGAGCAATGTGCTTCACGCGGTTCGCATGCGTGCAAAGCTTGAAGCACTTACCGAAGCTGCGTCCGGTCTTGTCCTCCGGATTGTAAACCGCGATCCCCTGTCCGCCGTTGCGGGATACCACCGTGAAACACGGCACATCCGTCGGTCCATCACCGACATAGATCATGTTTTCAAATGGCACCGGACGAATCTCCGGTGGCATGTGATCATTCACATCCTGCGAGTATTCCAGCATCCCCTTGTTGATGCGAAAAAGGAACTGCGTCTTGGTGGTGTGTGAGATCGCTCGCTTTGGAAAGGTAATGTTTCCCGAGGCGTTCTCACCAAACTCACAACCAAAGATCGCCTTCACCCGCCTCTTGAGAACCGAGCCATCGAGCAGCGCCTTCAAGCCAGAGGAAATGATGTAATATTCCAACGTGATCCCCGCCGCCTCGTGGTCCTGCTTGAGCACCCCTTGGTGAAGTTCATCGAAAATCTCCGGCACACCGGGAAAAAAGTTCAACCCAGCCCCAAGCTCTTCGAGACGCTTGTTTGTCACACCGTCCATTTCCAAATAATCGAGCAGGCATTTCAAATAGGCCATCTCCCCATCCCACTGCTCGTCTTTGACCAGCGAGTTGCACTTTTTCCAGAATTGCTCCGGGTCGATCCCAAATTCAGGGAACACGACGTCGTCCTGCATGTAGCGCGGACTCAGCGTCTGGTCGTAATCAAAAACCAGTGCGATTCTATTTTGTGGGACAGCCATTGGAGCGGTTGGAAGGCAATCAAGCTCCCTACCCACCGGCAAGCCCAATCGACGGGAGCTTGGGTGCGCTGGTCATTTGACCGGCATCATTCCCATCACTCTTGATTTCGACGCCTACCGCCCCCCACCAATGCTTCCAAAGCCTCGTCCAGCCGCGGATAGCGAAATTCGTAATCATTCGCCAGAAGCACCTTTGGCACTGCCCGCTGGCTCGCCAGCAAAGCCTCCGCAAATCCACCCAATCCCAGCTTCAGTGCCCACGCCGGAGCATGCAGGAAGGCCGGTCGATGCAAGGCCTTCGCCACCTTCCGCGTGAAATCACGGTTCTGCTCTGGCTCCGGCGCGCTCGCATTCACCGGCCCCGCGTAATCCTTGCCCAGCATGTGCAGCATCCCCCCGACCAAGTCCTCCACGTGGATCCACGGCATCCACTGCTCGCCACTTCCCAGCCGACCACCAGCCCCCAGGGAAAAAGCCAACCTCATCTTGCTCCAAGCGGCTCCTCCTTCTCCCAATACGACGCCCGTCCGCCACTGCAGCACCCGGACATCCAGATCCGCCGCAGGATCCGCCGCTTTTTCCCAATCCCGGCAAAGCTCCGCAAGATAACCGTCACCAACCGGTGCCCCCTCCTCAATCACTTCATCCCCACCATCCCCATAAATCCCCACCGCCGTTCCGTTCAAAAACACAAGCGGCCGCCGCTCAGCGCGCCGCAGAGCCCCCACAATCGTCTCCACAACCCCTACCCGGCTCTCCCGGAACTGCTTCTTTCTCTCTTCCGTCCAGCGCTTGTCGATTCCTTCGCCCGCCAAATTCACGATCACATCCAGCCCGCAAACACAGGGCTCATCGCCCCACTCCCGCCACTCCGACACCCCATCTCCCGGTTTCCGCTCGCTGCGGCTGTATCCTACGACCTCCCAGCCCGCCTCGCTCGCCTGCCGAACCAGCTCACCTCCGATAAATCCAGAGGCTCCTACAATTCCCATCTTTCCCCTTTCAGCCTTCATTCTTACCCATCATCAGCGGGTTCCTTCCTCGCGCAATCGCTTTCCACCTTTACTTGCCCTCGCCTAGGGCATGAGATGCCGCCCGATGAGGCTTGTTACCTTCCTGCTTTCCACGACCCTTCCCATCGCAGCCCAACAAGCCGGCGAGAATCCTCCTGCGCGTGATCAAGCACCGGCCCCGATTGGCCCCGTCACGCCCGTGCCGCTGCCCACCGATACCGATCTCATCGCCGCCGAAGACATCGCGCCCGCCCAGCCGGAATCCGTGAAACTCGAGATGGACGGCGGTGCCGACTACACCGCCGAAACCCAGACCCTCGTTTCCAAAGGAGCCATCCGGGCCATCGCCGACACCGGCATGACCCTCAGCGCCAATCGAGGCCGCTTCGAAGGGAAGTCCAAGCAAGTCATCGTCGAAGGCAAGGTCAAACTCCGCACCGAGACCGGCATCGAAATCTTCGCCGACAAGGGCGTCCTCGACGATGCCGCCAAAACCGTCACCCTCACCGGAGACGTCTCCATTTATCAGGGCCAGACCCTCCAGCGCGGAAATCGCGTCGTCTACCTGATGGATCAGAAAAAGGTCGACGCCTCCGGCCTGCGCACCGGCGTCGACCCCCTACTTCTCGAAGCCGGACAGTTCACCATGGAAGAGAGCAATGGTGAAAAGGTCTACGTCGGCCGCGATGCTGGCGTCACCACCCACGACGTCGAGGAACCCGGCTTCTGGATCCGTGCCGACGAAACCACGGTTTACCCGGAAGACAAAGTGACCTTCAAAAACATGAAGGTCTACGCCGGAGACACCCCGATCTTCTGGCTCCCCTACTTTTCCCAGCCCCTCGACGGCGACCTTGGCTACCACTTCGTCCCCGGTGCCCGCAGCAACTGGGGCGCCTACCTCCTCAACAGCTATGGCATGATGCTCGGTGACAGCGACTCGGTCACTGGCGACGACGCATGGCTCCTTTCCCGCTGGAACTTCGACCTGCGCACCCGGCGCGGTGCCGCTGCCGGCGTCGACCTCATCGACCGCCGCCAGCAGGACAACCCGAACCTAACAGGTCTCTCGCTCTACTACGCCTATGACCTCGATCCCTCGATCAGCCGGACCGGCCTACCCCGCCCGCTGCTCAACAACGAACGCTGGCAGGCATCGCTCCAATACCGCATCCCGCTCTCCCTCGAAGGCGGCGACAAATGGCGTGCGGACTACAACCTGAACGCCCTCAGCGACAACTATTTCCTCGAGGACTTCGATCCCGAGATGTTCCGCACCGACCCGAGCCCGGACAACACGCTCGGCCTCTTCCGTCAGGATGAAAACTCGCTCTTTGGCGTCCTCGCCCGCGTTCGCCCGAACGAGTTCTACCGCTCCGACACCCGCCTCCCCCAGATCTCATTCGACCAGTCACGCCGCCCGATCTTCGGCACCCCCATCCTCCACGAAGGCATCAATTCCTTCACCATCTCCAGCGAGGAAATCGGCAGCGCCACCGCCTCCACCGTCCGGACTCTCCTGGCACTCCCGCCCGGCAGCCCGCTCGCCCCGGCTCTCATCAATCAGCTCCCTCCCTACGAAAGGCAAATCGTTCAGACCATCCGCGCCTTGCCACCGGGCAGCGCCGCGATTCCGCCCCTGACCCAACAACTCCTCAACCCCTCCTACACCCGCTTCAACACCTATCAGGAACTCTCGCTACCCCGCACCTTCGGTGGGTGGTTCCACTTCACCCCGGAAGTCGGCGTCGGCTACACCCGCTACTGGGATGTCGAAGGCCCGGCCAACGATGTCAGCCGTACCCACTTCTACGTCGGCGCCGAGGCCTCCCTCAAGTTCACCAAGGACTTCGGTGATTTCCGCAGTCGCAAATGGGGAATCGATGGCCTGCTCCACGTCTTCCAGCCCTACGGCCAGTTCTCTTACCTGAACACCGACGACCTCGAACCGCTGTTCCCTAGTATCGATCGCGAAACCTTCTCTACCCGCCCGCGTACCCTCGATCCCAGCCGCTTCACCGCCGTCGACGCCCTGCGCGACTGGTCGATCTTCCGACTTGGCATGCGCAATCACCTCATCACCAAGCGAGACGAACAGAGCTTCGAGTGGCTCTACATGGATACCTACATCGACGCCTTCATGGATGACCCTGAGTTCAATCGCAGTTTCTCGAACCTCTACAACGACATCACCTGGGCTCCCCTTCCATGGGTCGCCGTGGACCTCGAAACTCAGTTCCCCGTCATCAATGACGGCTCCGGCTATTCCGAAATCGCCGCTCGCCTCCGCTTCATGCCAAACAAGAACGTCGAATTCTCCGTCGGCAATCGATTCCTCAACAACCACCCCATCCTCGTCGACTCCAACCGCTTCGATGCCCGCACCTTCGTCAGACTCAACGACAAATGGGGTGTCGGTGCCCTGCAACTTTGGGAAATGGACGACGGCGTTCTCGAGCTTCAGCAATACACCGTCCACCGCGACTTCAATCACTGGGTCGCCGCTCTCGGCTTCACCGCCCGCGACAACCGAATCGACAACGAATACGGCGTCGTCCTCTCTTTCACCCTTAAGGACTTCCCCTCTGCCTCACTCCCTCTGAAGATGGACGCGCAGTAAGGAAACTTTAAAACTTCATATTCCATGACCCCCGCAGAACTCACCACCGCCCTCCACTGGCGCTACGCCACCAAGTCCTTCGACTCCACCAAATCGATCCCCGAAGACGCCTGGCAGGCCCTGCTTGAAAGCCTCGTCCTCGCTCCCTCCTCCTTCGGCCTCCAGCCATGGAAATTCATCATCGTTTCCAACCCGGAAACCCGCCAGCGCCTGCGCGAGAACTCATGGGGACAACCCCAAGTGACCGATGCCGACAAGCTCGTCGTCTTCACCAGCCGCACCGACATGACCCCGAAAGACATCCAGCGCTGGATCGACCGCCTTTCCGAAGTTCAGAAGCAATCGCCCGAAGAACTCAAAGGCTACGCCGGCATCGTCGAAGGCTTCTGCCAGCGCATGTCACCGGAAGCCCGCCATCACTGGAATGTCCGCCAGACTTACATCGCCCTCGGTCAGTTCATGGCCGCCGCCGCCATCATCGGCATCGATACCTGTCCGCTTGAGGGAATCGACCCAACAGGCTATGACCACGAACTTGGCCTCGCCGGCACCGGCTACGCCACCTGCGTCGCCTGCGCCATCGGCTACCGTGCCGATGACGACAAATCCGCCACCCGCCCCAAGGCCCGCTTCATTCAAAGCGAAGTCATCAACGAACACTGAGCGACTCAGCCCGCAACTACGAAGTTCGGATCGTAGAAGCTCATCGCTTTGATGTTCCCTTCCGCGTCGTTGTAAAAAACCACCACGTAGTTACCCGGGGAGTCCGGCGTGAACAGGCAGAGCTGCGTCTTGCCATCACTCATCCGGATTTCCACATCGCCACGGGAATCCCCAAGATCCAGCGAAGTCGTGCTAAAGCGTTTCACCGTCGGCTTCTCCACCGCCTGACGAGCCACCGTGGCGATCATGAAAGGAATCTCTTCCTGCGTACACACACTCACCACCGTCAGGCGGAATCCCTTCTCCACATCCCTTTGCTTGAGCTTCAGGATCTTCGCTTTCCAAGCGGGTGGCTCGTCTTCTTTGACTTCAAGCTTCTCGGAAAAGGCAATCAGCGTCGTCGTCTGGCTCTTCACCACATCGAGCTTTGTCTTCCCTGTTTCGACACCATCCTTCTTCACCTCCAAGGTCGGCGAACCCGGCTTCACCGCTACACCACCCGTCCGCTGCGCGAACTTGTAGCCCTTCGGGTAAAGATTCCGTCCGTCGAGATGATAGGTCGTATTCCCCTCACCAGCCGCCACCACATTGACCAAACGAATGAACCCAAAATTGGGAATCTCCTCGTCTTGCGCCTGCGCGTGACCAGCCGTCACTACCAGCGCACAGAGCGGCGCCATCCATCGTTTAAAAATCGTTCTCATGAATCACTGTGGGCTCGTAGTTGTCTGCATTGATGGCACCGTCCTCGCTTCTCTCACCGGGATCCGCGAACAAATTGAAAACCTTGCGGGACTCGGCGAGCACCACTGGCACCGCCGTCGACCCTTTCGCCAAAGGCGCGATCGCCTGACCAACCACCCAGACACGGAAGTTCCGCGACCGCATCGTCGATGCCTCATAGATCCGCGCGTAAGCCTCTTCCGCCGCCGAGTCCGTCCACTCGATCTTATCCTTCAAATCATACATCTCCCGGTTGCCGAAAATCTTCTCACCATTTTCATCCTCGATCGACGCCAACTCAGCAGCTGAAGCAAAGGGCCGATCCCGAATGATCGCCTCCGCGATGATGTCGCCCGCCTTGTCCCGAGCCGGAACTCCCAACTTAATCTTGGCCGTCGGCGGAGCCATCGCTTCGGTCGTCGAGTGGTTCTTCGATAGCTGACGCGAAAGCTCGGGGTCCTGCTTTAGATTCCCCATCACCAGCGCCCGAATCGCCGTCTCCGAGGCCGTATTCAGGTTCACCTGCCCGTCAATCAAGGCCACGTTCCCCTCGCGATCTTCCTTGTCTGTCGACTTAGGGTTTCCGACATGAAAGAGATCCAGCAAATGAGCCGCATGCTGCCCACCTAACAGATCATCAGCATCTTCCTCGTCTGGAACTTCAAACTTCGGATGCTCGGCACGACCGATCCTCAAAGTATTCCCACCACCATGATCGGGGCTCGCCGCAGCCTCAACAGCCACCGATGGCCATGAACTTTGGTTCGATGGCATCAGCCCGCTATTAAGCTTAGCGGTATCCGCCTTTCTGTCATAGGTCGGCTCCCACATGACCGGGTCATACGCTCGTCCCATTTCACAGGCGCTGTAGAAAACACCACGATTCGAAATCCGCATCGGTGCCTCTTCTGCCAGCGGGTCCACGAGCCCACTCAGCCACTGAGGATCATCCGGATCGATCCGCTGATCACCTTCATCACCGCCCACGCGGATCGCCGTTGGCACCCGACCAAAAGAGGAATTGTGTCCGCCATCCGGCCACTCGGAAGGCATCGCACGCCCATAGATCTTCGGCTTGGTCGCCGAGTCACTTTGATAAACCGTACTCCAGCGAATCGTCCGTCGGTGAGGACTAAAATTGCCATACTTGTTCGGAGCCATCGCCTTGTTCGGCTCAGAGGCACCCTTGGCTTCGCCGATATATGCCGACATCCGAGGATCACCCATGTTGTTCACGTAGTTGAACTCCGCCGCATTGGGATCCACCGAATACGAATGCCCGGGAATGCAGCACTCAATCCTCTGCCTCAAGCGAGACTTGGTTTCCGGTCTTGATAGCGTTGGGTAGTGAAGATTCATCTCACGCCTCACGACGTTTCCTCGTGCTTCGTCGACCTCAACGCCATTCCACTTCATCCGATAACCCGAAGTTCCCCGTGGACTCTCCCTGAGTTCGATCGGGCTCGGCACGAACTCGCTCGGATAACGATACTCTACCTCACCCGCCTTGATCACCCGATACTCGTTCGGCTGCAGTGGTGGATCCAGAACGATAGGCGGAAGCCAGTAGGCACCATCTTCTTTCTTAAGAAGCGGCGACACGACCGATGCATCCTCGAGCACATCAGGTGAACCCAGCTCAATACCCGCGATCAAATCGATGTCCGTCACATAGGCACTTCCATAACTCACCTGCACCGTGCCCTCCGCCACCTGATCACTCATGTTCCACAGTTCAACATAGACAGCACCTGTTAGAATAAAATGCTTCAGGTCACCGATCTTCCGAAAGTCCTCCCAGCGGTAGCGCATGGCATACTCACTGATCACCGGATAGCTATCCAGCCCCCGATACACTTCAAATTCCGAACTCGAATCGCCATCCGTATCCGCGTAGTCGAAAATATTCGCTGCCAGAGTTCTTAAATAATCATCAGGAAAGCCACCCTTGCGCTCCACGAAGTTTGGCAAAGCCTCATCCACCCACTCCGCCCATTCGTCGATCGACGCCTGACGCTCTCCATTGAGCAGCTCATTGAGATTCAGCTTTGGCAGCCCCGACACCTTCGCAGAAATACCCTTCGCGTATGGAACCGTAGGGCGCTCCCAGTAAGGCATCAAGGTGGCATCCATGCTTTCTTCAAAGCCCCGCGCTTCTTCATCCCCCAGGCGACCCGTCAGATCATCCCTTTCCAAGGGTGCCTCGTACCCCATCGCCGCCAGCACCGAATCGGGCGAATACATGACCGCTTGAGCCTTCTCCAAACGCTTGCCGATATCGCTCACATCCTCGTCACCCACGACTTTCGGATCAAAGGCATGAAGGGCAAACTCCGGGTTCAACACATCCGGATCTTCGCGCACGCCCGGCGCCGGAAAGGGCCACTCAACCCGATCAGCAACCGCACCCGGATCATCACCCAAATCGATCGTACCACTCACCTTCCCCTGCAAATCCTCCACCCAAAACGCATAGCGCCCCACCGTCCGCTCCTTTTCATCAAGCACCGGAATCCACGTCACCAAGGCTTCGTCATTGCGCTCGCGGACCTCGAAGGTCGCCGGATCACTTCCGATCAGATTGAGATCATCGAACTTGTCACCAAAGTCATCCACCGTCACCGAGTCCTGCTCCGCGCTATACAGCGGATAGAGCTGATAACTCACGTTGTCGCCCCCACCTTTCCCACGTGCCAGGTAAAGCAGATCGAGCGGCTCCTTATTCGGATCCCGCTCCTCGCCCTTTTGCGCCACGATCAAATAGTCATCGTTCGCCGACTGCTCGCGCAAAATACCACGAACATCCTCCATGCCCGCACGCGCCACCCACTCAGCCCGCTTCGAATCCACATAGGACCTCGCCGTCTTTTTCTCGATCCCGACCACGGCCATGACCCCCACCGCCATCAGCAGCATCGCCGCCATCACCACCAGCACGGCAGCGAGCGTGAAGCCTTCAAATTGAGTCTTTTGTCGTTCAGTTCGCATGACCAAAGGGGTGGGTGATTTCGTAAACCTCCAGCAATTTCGATCGATCGGCGTCGGCTGGATCACCGATCAAGGGACTCGAATCCCAATCGGCCGTCGTCCGCAGCTTTCCGATCAATTCGCGCCTCGCCACCACCAGTTTCATCCTCACCACATCGGGCATCTCAGCAGTGGGATCATCCGTTTTTTTCTCCCAAACCTTCCAGCCGCCACCCGTCTGGCGAGTCAGACCTTCCACCTCAAAGGAAAGCACACCAAATGCCACCGGCTCATCCACCGTGCGCTCTTCGTAAAGTGAATCGACCGTATCATTCCTCAAGGCATCGAACACCACTTTGCTAGCTCGGAATCCCCGCATCAGACAGCGCACCGTCTCCCTCCCGATCTCGATATCCTTCACGTAGTAGTAAACCAGGCAGAGATCACCAATCGCCTCGTCCTTCGCCTGCGCGTCCGGCGGCTGCAAGCAGGTAAATCCCAGCTTATCCTTCCGCCACTCACCACTCGCCTCCTCAATCTCCAGCTTGCCGGCCGTGGCCTTCGACATATCCTCGGCCACCAAGGTCAAAATCGCCCGCGCTTCCCGCTCCGCCGCCACGCCATCCGTATTTCGACCATACTCATTCCCCGTCGTGCGCAGCGAGGCCACCGCCAGCAGCAGCACGATGGCCCCGATCGCTGTGGAAGCGAGAATCTCAATCAGTGTGAATCCCGGTGCTCGCTTCATGGCAGCTTGGTGTAAAAACTTACCTGTGATCGCTTCGCCGCAGCTCTGCTTGCCGGATACTCGACGCTCACCGTCACGGTCACCAGATCCACCTCACGCGTCGTCCTATCGAGTTCGCCGGAGAGCTTGGCCAAATAGTAAACCTGCTCGTCACCCAGCTTCGTCAGACCTCGATCATACTGAGCCTGCGTCAGCGTGCCGATCACCGCACCATCGCGACCGAATCCCAGCCCCATGAACTTGCCGGTAGAGCCAAAATCCTCACCCGCCTTGATCGGCGCGAAATACTCCGAGTTCTGCTCCCGCGCCGCTCTCAGCTCCAGCATGCAGAAATCAGCAATCGAAATCGCCCGCGTCTCCGCCCTCGCCGAAGCACCCGTGCCACTCGCCTTAAGCATCGCCGCCAGCGCCAAAGGAATCACAACCGCCAACACCCCCACCGAGACGATCGTCTCCACCAGCGAAATACCCGACGCGAATCGAGACCGACGACCCTGCGCATTCATATCTCGATCACCCATGGACGTGCGACAACCCGACCGATGCGGATGGTTCGACTTGCTCCTTTTTCCATCTTCACCGCCGTCCCGCCGCGGTAGGTGCCTCGACCGAACTTCACCACGATCGAATCTGAACCTTGAGGCCGAGAAAGACCCCCACGCGGGCTGAAGACCAACGCACGCACCTCGGTTTTCTCGCTTCCGTTCTTCCACTCAATGTTGATGGGCGACTCGTCGACAAGATTGTTCAGGGAATCCACTTCACCACCGAAAAATGCGATTCCGCCCGGAAGCTTCAGCCACTTCTGCAAAAGTTCGCCCTTCAGCGATCCCTCATCCGTCTCGCCATCGAGCTCGAAGAGGCCGATCCGGCAGATCCCATCATTAAATCCGCCCTGCCCCGGCTCAAGGATCGCCAGAGCCACCTCACGCCGGCGCGTGATCGCCGAGGTCCTTCCCTGCTCCACCGCTGCGGTAAAACTCTCCGACGCCGTCCGCAGCGCCGCAGCGCCGGTATTTCCAATCACCGACACCGAAATCCCCACCAACAGCACAATAATCCCGATCACCGTGATGATCTCCACCAGCGTAAAGCCGGAGGCACACCGATTCCTGGGTGAAGAAGGGGGGTGAATCACAAGACAGTTGAAAATTGATAGTATGAGCCCGAGAACCTTGCTCAGGTCCAAAGCAAGCATCTTTCGAATCGACCGCCAAGCCCTCTCGCGCAAACTCGATCGCGTGACACTGCTGCCATAAGTCTGAGCTTCCCAATACGATCCATTTCGATGCTCGTAGCCCGTTTCGTGCCGAGTTCCGCCGATTCATCAGTAAACCGCAGCACCAGGGACTTTTGCACAACTCGCTTGGCGCAGGACATTCCCCCTACAAATAAAACCCCAGCCCGTTCTCACCGGCCGGGGTCGAAAAATCAATAAAACGGAACCTTAGTTCCAGCTCTTGATGTCGTCAGGAGTATTGGGCTGCTTGTCGCCACCATAGCTGTAAACGGCCACTTGCTTGCCGCGCAGCTTGACCTGCTCCTTGCCAAATTGGAAATCCAAGCTGTCCGCATAGTCCGTGTTCAAGATCACGGTGTAGCCATTGCCGAACGGATCATAGACTCCTTCGACCGAATCACCGCTTCCGTAAGCAATGCCACCCTTCTTGCCCTTAGCTTCCTTGCCTTGAAGGAAAATCACGCTGCGGGTGTTCTCGGCGTTGCTTCCCGTTCCTTCCATACCGAGGAGAACTTCAAGAAGCTTCTTGCCGCTGCTGTCTGTCTCCACCTTTTTCGGCACGTCCGGGAGACGATTGTATTCCTGGTAGAAGCTCTCAACGGCGGAAACAAGACTGCTTGCCATGACAAGCCCCTCGGTCTTCTTGGCCTTCTTGATCGCCAGGTTCACACCGGCAAAGCTCAGGCCTGCCAAGACGGCGATGATGGTAATAACGACAAGGAGCTCGATCAGGGTGAAGCCCTTGGCACGGCGGGATGACTGCTGGTTTTTCATTTTAATGGTGGTTGGTGTTCCGAAAACAAAACGCATCCACAGGGTTCTGGCAACGCGCTTTTCCTTAGCCTTGACAAGGTATATACATAATGTCAGTTTCCCGGTCTGGCAAGCGTCCGTTTTGAAAAACCTCTCAATCGATGAGGTAGGGCGCTCCCGGCGATTTCGCCGGAAGAATCACGCGATTCCCGTTGCCGGACCCCTGTCTAAGATCCAATATCCATCATGCCTCAAGCCTCCCTGCGCGATCGTATCCTCGAACTGATACGCTCAAGCGATTATCGTCCGATGAACAAATCGGAAATCTCTCGCGCCCTCAATGTCGTTCTCAATCAGCGCTCCCAGCTCCGCAAAGAGCTCCAAGCCCTCGAAAAATCCGGCGACATCGTCCTCGGAAACAAAAATCGCTACCAGACCCCGTCCGCCAAAGGCGACCAACTCCGCGGTAGCATCAAATTCACCCCAAAGGGCGATGCCTGGTTTTTCCCCGATCAAGCCGATGCCGAAAACAAGGCCTCGGGCATCGATCTCGAAAAAAATTCCCGCCTCTACGTCCCCCGCCGCGACACTGGAAACTCCCTCGATGGAGACCGCGTCCTCGCCACCCTCCATCAACCCCGCCCGGATGCCCGCGATTTCCGCCGCAGCCGCGACGCCGAACCGGAAACCCGAGCCAAAGTCGATCTCGTCATCGACCGCCGCTCGGGAAAAGTCGTTGGCGCCTACCACAGCGCCGCCAAGGGCAAGAACTCATGGGTCATCGCCGATGACTCCGCGATGAACGGCAGAGTCGACGTCGTCGGAGAAAACACCGCCCGCGCCGGCCAAATGGTCGTCGTCGCCATCGATAACTATGAAAGCGTCCCACCCCGCGGTCACGTCATCGAAGTCCTCGGCTGGCCCGATGAAGCCGGCGTCGACATCCTCGCCATCATCCACCGCAACGGCATCAAAACTTCCTTCCCCGACGAAGTCCTCCGCGACGCCCGCCAGTTCGGAAACGAAGTCGACCCCCAAGAAGTCAAACGCCGCGAAGACTGGCGCGACCGTCTCGTCATCACCATCGACCCCGGTGATGCCAAGGACCACGACGACGCCATCTGGGTAAGGAAAACCGACAACGGCTGGCAACTCGCCGTCCACATCGCCGATGTCTCCCACTACGTGAAGCCTCGTACTTCGCTCGACAAGGAAGCCCTCGAACGCGGCAACTCGACCTATCTTGTCGATCGCGTCATCCCGATGCTCCCGGTCGAACTCTCCAACGGTCTCTGCTCGCTCAAACCCTTCGCCGACCGCCTCACCAAGTGCGCCGTGCTCGACGTCAACCGCCAGGGAAAAGTCATCAAGTCGCGCTTCTGCGACGCCGTCATCCACTCGCAATCGAAGCTCTCCTACGAGCAAGCTCAGGAAATCCTCGACGGCAAACCCGCTCCAAAAGATTCGCCCAAGGAACTCGTCGAAATGGTCAAGGAAGCCTGGGCCATGGCCTCGCGCATGAGGAAAAAGCGCTTCGACGACGGTGCCCTCGACCTCGAGATGCCCGAAGTCCGCGTCCGCCTGGATGACCGAGGCAAAGCCGACCGCATTGAAAAAGTCATCCACACCGCCAGCCACCAGCTCATCGAAGAATGCATGCTTGCCGCCAACGAATCCGTGGCCCGCATCATCAAGATCCGCAACAAGCCCGCGATCTACCGCATTCACGAAGAACCCGAAGCCGCACGCCTGCTCGAATATGGCGAGACCGCGAAAGCCTTCGGCTACAGCTTCGGAGATCTGACCAACAAGCACCACATCCAGCAGTTGTTAGACGCCGCCAAGGGCAAGCCCGACGAACACGCGATCAAGATCGGCCTGCTCAAATCCTTGAAGCGCGCCGCCTACTCGCCCGCTCCGCTTGGTCACTACGGCTTGTCGAAAAGCAACTACTGCCACTTCACCTCGCCGATCCGTCGCTACGCCGACCTGATCATCCACCGCGCGCTCCAGCCCTTCCTCGACAACGCACCGAAGCATCCCGACAAGACCTTCGGCCAAGCCGAGCTGCACGACATCGCCCGCCACATCTCCGACACCGAGCGCGCCTCTTCCGATTCGGAAAACGAATCCAAGAACATCAAGATGCTCGAGTATCTCGATGTCTGTTCGAAAGCCGACAAACCCGTCGTTTTCGAAGGCCTTATTACCGAAGTCCGCTCCATGGGACTCATGGTGGAAGCCACCGACATCGGCACCCGCGGCGTCATCAAACGCGAAGACCTCCCGCAAGGCCCCTGGCGCTACGAGCAAAGCCAAGCCCGCCTCGTCGGCCCCGGCGGCCGCCAGTTCCAGATGGGTCAGCGTATCCAAATGGAAGTCTCTAACATCGACCACGAACGCCGCTTCGTGGACTTCAAGATCTCCGGCGAAGCCAAAGGCACAGGAGGCCGCAGCGACAGCCGCCGCTCTTCAAAAAAGGCCACCAAATGGGCCCGCGAAAAGAAGCCCTCCAAAGGCCCCAAATCCTCCGAGCGCCCCCAAAAGAAAGCCGCCAAGAAGGCCGCCAAAAAACACGCCCAACCCCTCCGCCACAAACGGAAGAAGAAGTCGTAGGAGGATTCTAGAAACGGACCGCGGATCTTCAGTCCGCCGACCACCCAGCCGACGCCTCAAAAACCTGCGGGGTCGCCCCCCAAGCGTTCAGAGGCCCGACTCAAGGCGAGAGCCCTAACCGCGAGCTAGCATGACCCTATTCGAAAAGCCATTCGGGCAGGGTGATTTTCGAATTTTTAGTTGAAGCGGGCGGTCTGCAGAGGGTGCCGAGGGCTT
>CAZVMS010000235.1:0-41625 GCA_964628795.1 uncultured Haloferula sp.
CGCCAAGAGCATCTTCCGTCGAGGATTCGAAAGCCTCCACCGCATGCTGATCCGCCCGCAACGTTTCGCCGAAGCACTCTCTGAGTTTTTTGAAGTGATTATCAGACGACCTCTGATTCGAAATTTTGTCGTGTAGTGTGTTTCGCATTGATAAAACATGCACGATCATCTATCAGCGAAATACCGACTTCCGAGGATCCCACAATCAAGCCCCCCCCAACGTCCTCAACACTGCCGATTGCCTCGGACGCCACGAGGTAGACATGTATGTTTGTGGTTAGATCTTGACGACCAAGATCTTTGTGAATCAACCAAAGTTCAGGATTTACGATTGGACCGATCTCAGTTCTGCTCAAATATTCCAAGGTGGCGTCGTGCACTTCGATTCCATGCGGCGCATTGGGATCAGCAGCAGGATCGTAATTGTAGACATCCGAAATATCCCACTCGATCTCGTGGAACTCACCCTCCGCTTCAGGACTCATGACGACCTCAAAATCGGCATTTATCTGGGGATTGAAAACCTCATAGAGATAGTTCCGAATTTCCTCCTTCGAGGGTATTATCAGAGGTTCGACAATTCTGACCGGCTGACCTGACACCACCTCCTTGGAAGCGACTTTGTATACTTTCACCTTTATCAGGCGATTCTTCATCACTTTCACGCCTATCGGAAGATCAGCCGGTGTTTCATTTACACCGATTTTCCAGATCCATGGGAAATCCTCACGCTCTTCCTCGGTTGTGCCTGAAGTCCCGTGCCAGGTCACCAAAGGTCCCGGATCATCCGATACCATCGGAACAAGGTTCTCTCCGTTATGCTTTGCCGCGGAGTAGTCAGGGCTGATCTTCAAGTTTATCGAAGAATCCAGTGGAATTCTAAAGTATGTTTCGTTCTCCTGCTCCTCGGAACCAGTCCCTCCAGCATGGAGGGGCACCAAGCCCGATGGAGCCATGAGCCAGAACTTCTCCTGATAGCCAGGATCCGTCGAAGCAACAGTTCGCGAAAGATCATCGACTCCTGTAGCTAAAGCATTCTCACTCACTTTCACCGGAAGCACGCCAACCAAGCCGACACTGTTGTAATCCGTATCGTTAACATTAGTCACCGTTAGGTTCACTACAACATCAAGGGGAAACTGCGAGGGCGCGGTAAAGGTCTTTGCTTCAACTACCGTTGCAGGAGCAAACCCTCGGATCGCTTCAGTCGCCGCCACCGATTGAGTCCACTCATCGTCAAGCTCATTAACGTTCAAGCTGCCGCTCATTGCGTCTTCGCCGGGGGCCGCAACATCCCACGCGATTGTATCGTTCCAATCAGACTGGCGAGCCGTGAAAAAACCGATGTACTCAGCACTGAAGGCTGCCACCACGACAAGTCTTGATTCGCCCTTAGGGATCTGAATGGTCTTAGCTCTATGCTTTGGCGCTGGAATCTGGTTCCCGTTCTCGTCTTGTACAGGGTTCCCCTCGGAATCAGTCACAACGCTGTCTCCAACCACAACTAACCACTCCGCATTCGGTGTAACATTGGGATCAAGAGGATCGCCGATCGGCCCGCCCGAACCACCTCCCGAAGCTCCGCCCCCTACCTCCCCACCATCGGAGATTCCATCACCGTCAGTATCCCATTTCGTAGGGTTCGTTCCGGCTTCATACTCTTCTAGATTCGAAAGACCATCTCCATCAATATCGCCATCGGGCCCAAGCTCCGGGTTAATCGTCCCGTCATCCGTGACATCAAGGTTGTAGATCGCCTCCCACAGATCTGGCATTCCATCCCCATCCTGATCCTCGGTCACACTCTCCCAGCGAAGTCTGAAGAAACCCCTCCCCAAACTCAAGTCGACCGCCGACCAGTCGTTTAGGTTGATTGTTTCCTCAAGGTTGCGCCCATCAAATGCTCGCGGATAGACGGACCAATTCGCTAAATTCGTTGAATATTCAACGGAGGTAATAAAGCCCTTCCGCACAAACAACCTCAGCAAATCGTCAGTCAGTTCCTCCTGTATATATGTTTCATTCCAAACCTTTGCGAGGCGTCCCGTATCATGTTCTGCCTTGTTGGTAACGCCATCTCCATCGGCATCACCATAAGAGGCATTGCTTGTTCCAAGTTCCAAGCTCAATGGGGAAAATCCATTCCACTGCTCGTATCCATCCTCCATCCCGTCTCCATCCGTATCAGGATTAGTGGGGTCCGTATTACTAGTCGTCAGCTCAAACTCGGTCGTCAATCCATCTCCATCGGGATCATCACTAAGTGATGGATCAATGGTGACGGAAATCGATGGTGACATCGCCGTGACACCTTCGTTGTCATAGACGATCGCGTAAGCGTGATGATCGCCAGCCGTTAAATCGGAAGCAGTCACCGTCCACGGAGGACCCGAAAGAGTCTTGATCCATTTGCCGCCAAAGTAGAAGTCCACCCGCTGGATATTCGATACCCCTCCGGGACCACTATGGGCCGGCGTCGCCGTCAGCGAAACCTCGCCTGGAGCGATATCTGAGATGATCGAGTGGGTCAGGCCAATCGATGGTCCATACTCAGCTACATGATTCTGGGCATGAGCAATGGGCAGCACCGTTGCGTAGTTGGTAACTTCGCCATTGCCCAACTGGCCTTTGTTGTTCCGGCCCCAGACGTAGATCGTTCCATCCTCAGCGAGCGCCATGCTTGCTCCCTGGCTTCCATCGCCACCTGCTGCAACGGCAACGATGTTTTCGAGATCGGAAGTCCCAGCGGGGTTCTTCACCTTAACCGCCACACCGCTATTGGTCGTGGTTCCATTTCCAAGCTGGCCATACCCATTGTAGCCCCAGGCCCATACCCTGCCATCCTGGTCAACTGCGAGCGAATGAGCAGCACCCGATGCGACTTGCACGATCCCAGCAAGCGGGCTGCTATCTGCTTTGACGACGAGATCCGGATATTTGACGCTGCCGGCAGATGTGGAGCCTTGGCCGAGTCGGCCAAAAGAACGATTTCCGCAAGTCCAGACCGTCCCCAGAAGCGCGGGATCATTGGGGTCCCAGCGGACAATCGCGGTATGTGATTCCCCACCACTGATGCTCCAAGCACCGGTCAAATCAGCCCCTCCCGTCAGCTTCATTGGAACCGCCCTTGATTGGGTGGTCGAATTTCCCTGACCGAGCTGACCATTCAGATTCAAGCCCCACACCCAGACCTTGCCTAGGGATCCCGGCTCCTCCATTTCGTTGGCCTCCCGTGCGTAACCGAAGGTCGCGCCCGCTGCGATCTGCCGGATTCCAGTCAAAGCAGGGTAGGCCGGGTCATCGCCCCGCAATACGGGAAGTGCATAACGCTGTGTCCCGGCAGTGGAACCGTTTCCAAGACGCCCATTCCCTTGATAACCCCACGAGAAGACTTCTCCAGTGGACGAGAGAGCCAGCGAAAAGCGCTCCCCCGCCGCGACTCCGACGCAGTCGCCTAGAAAGTCTCCCGCCGTTGTGCTCTTGAGCACCTGAATCGGAACTGACGAGTCAGTAGTCGAATTGTCACCCAGCGCCCCATAGTAGTTCTCGCCGAAAGCCCACACATCTCCCCGCTCATCAAGTAGCAAGGAATGCAGGTGTCCGCCTGCCATCTGGAGACCATCTTCAAAGTAGCCCCCCGGCCCTGATCCAGAGACTTGCACAGGATGGACCTGCTCGTCGCTGTTCGAGGCTCCATTCCCGAGACGCCCATTCGCCTGATTTCCCCAGGACCATACACGCCCGGCGACACTCAAAGCCAAGGCATGTTGATTGCCCACCGCAATGCCACCGGTGATTCGAAATTCTTCCTCTGCAACGTCACTTGGAACCCCTCCATCCCAAGCGCGCGCCTTCAAAATCGCGGTTCTTGCGATACGAATCGTTGATCCAGAACGAATGAACGGATCAGACGTCGTTGGATCTTCGCCATTGAGCGTGTAGCGGATTCCTACCCCTGCCGTTGGGCAAGTAATCGCGACATCAAGAGCCGTCGCTGAATCAGACGCCGACGGAACGAAAACAGGCTTCTCAACAGCCGCAGCGGTGAGAATGGTCGACAACATCACCCCTATCAAAAACTGCCCGACTTCCGACTGACTTCCGACTGACTTCCGAAGTTTCATCCTGCCGAAAAAAGATCTCCTCAAGCTCATCACGGAGGAGACCATTCCATTTTCCAGATTCGTTCAACGTAAATTTCGAAGAATTCCCGATAAACCGCCCAACGCTACTCAAAACAAACTTACAAAGTCCGTCTCCATATCTTCTTCGGCAACGCCTCAATCTAACAAAGCCCGAGCCATCCCGTTCGTAGTTCCGCCTTCAGGCGGGCGAAGCACCGAGAGATTCCCCCAACAACACCCAAGCGTGGAACGACAGACTTTTGGAACCCTTGGAACATCGGAGCGAAAAGTGAGTTCAATTCTCCCTCAGTCTCAGCCTTTTCATCGGCCTCCTTCAGTGTATGAAAGACTCATGCCCGAGCCAAGCTTCGCCCCTTTCTCCGCCCAGCACGGCATGGCGGTGCTCGTTGGGATCATCGGCATCGCCACCTTTGTCACCTTGGGGCGGCGTGGTGGAAAATGTGAGCGCATCACCCGCGCCGTCCTCGCCTTCATCAACCTCGCCGTCTTCGGGCTTTCCCAATGGGCCTGGTCAAAGGTCACCCGTGAGATCGGCATGGACAACGCCATCCCCCTGCATCTCTGCGACCTCGCCGCCTTCCTCGCCGGCTTCGCCCTCATCACCGGAAACAAAACCTGCGCGCTGCTCACCTACTTCTGGGGCCTGGCCGGCACCATCCAAGGCGTCATCACACCCGCCATCGACATCGGCTTCCCCCACCCGGCATTCTTTTCCTTTTTTATCCACCATTTCGCGGTCATCACCGCCGCCATCTACCTCCCGGTCGTCACGAAATGGCGCGTCGAAACACCCCTTTGGCGCTCGCCACTTAAAGCTTTCGGCTGGGTCAATGTTTACGTCGTCGTGGCGATCATCGCGAACCACTTGATGGGCACCAACTACGGTTTCCTCGCCGGAAAGCCTGCGAACCCGAGCGTTCTCGACCATCTAGGTCCCCATCCGGGATACATTTTCTGGCTGGAGATGATCGCGCTGCTTTTCTTTTTCCTCCTTGCGCTGCCCCTTCACAGCAGGCCATCGAAGGCCCGCAGTGGTTCTGCTTGAAGATTAGCGCTTCAAGTCGATCCTCCCCCGCCCCACACTCAAGCCATGCCCGATTCCGCTCCGAAAACCAAGCGCGCCCGCGTCAACGTCCGCCGTCCCGATGTGATGGCAAAGGTCACCGCCGAAGTCGAAGCGCACTATCGGTCATCGATCGTCGAAAAAATCCGCACCCTTGGAGGTGAACTCACCATTGGCGGGACCACCATTCGGCTCGCCCAGCAGTTCGGTTTTTGCTACGGCGTCGAACGTGCCATTGATCTCGCCTACGCCGCGCGCCGCGTCTTTCCCGATCAGCGCATCTATCTCATCGGAGAAATCATCCACAACCAGGAGGTCAACCGCCAACTGGTCGACATGGGTATCGTCTCCCTTCCGTGGAAAGAACTCTCCGAAGACTACGACAAACTCACCGAAGATGACGTCGTGATCGTCCCTGCATTCGGCGCTCCGACGACCTTCATGGACAAGATCGCCAACCGCGGATGCTACGTGGTGGACACGACTTGTGGCGACGTTATGAAGGTCTGGCGTCGCGTCCGCACCTACGCCAAGGAAGGCATGACTTCGATCATTCACGGCAAGGCTGGCCACGAAGAAACCGCCGCCACCGCATCGCGCGCCCTTGGCGACGATGGCACCGGCCACTACATTATTGTCCTCACCCTCGACGACACCGATTTCCTCTGCCGCTACATCCGCGAAGGTGGCGACCGCGATGAATTCTTCGCACGCTTCAAAGGAGCGCTCTCCCCGGGCTTCGATCTCGATGAGCATTTGAAAAGCGTCGGCGTCGCCAACCAGACGACGATGCTTAAAAGCGAGACCGAGGAAATCCAGCGCCGGGTCCGCCAAGCCATCATCGATCGCGATACCACCGAAGAGCGCTTCAAGGTTTTCGACACCATCTGCGGTGCCACTCAGGAGCGGCAAGATGCACTCTTCGAAATGCTACGCAAGCCGATGGACCTGCTTCTGGTCGTCGGCGGCTACAACAGCTCGAACACCACTCACCTCGTCGAGATCGCCGAGCAGGAGCTTCCCACCTTTTTCATCCGCAATGCCGAGTGCCTTGATTCGCTTGAGCAAGTGATCCACTTCGACCTTCATCAGAAGACCGAAATCGAAAGCAGCTACCCGAAGGATCTTCTCAGCGCGGAGAGCGCGGTCGTCGGCATCACTGCCGGGGCGTCCTGCCCGAACAACCTGATTGAAGACACGATCCTTCGGATTTTCTCCCTGAGGGGTATCGATGCGGAAACGGTAGCCGCGTCGTGACATCCTACTCGGCGACCAACTCCTTGATTCGCTTCTCCACATCGGCGGCATCGTTTTTCATCCCAGCTTTCTCAAAGACCGTCTGGAGAAAGTGCAGTAGTTCCCAATCGTTTGGCCAGCGAGTCTGACTTTCAGTCAGGATCTCGATCGACTTCGCCCAGTCTTCGCGAGCCGTGTAGTATTCGCCCAGCCGCACTTCCATCGGCAACAACACCGCCGGCGGCATCATGAGGCTGGCCAGTTTTTGGCGATCAGCGGCAGCTCGATACCAGTTATAGGCACTTCCGATGTCTTTTTTGGGACCCGCCATGCTGATCAGGCCACGCAGCTCAGTCGCCATCACTTCCATCGCCTTGAAACTCCTCAACCAGGGTGAGCGTTCGCCCGCAGCGGCCGCGAGATCCCGGGTTTGGACAAATCGCCCACCGAGTTCGCTGATATCATTTGATACCGCACGCGCATCGTCCAAGCGACCGCTCGCGACCGAGGCACGCCCCGCGAGCACCGAGGCATAGGCCTGATAGGACCAGACCACGAGAGACTTCTTTCCATAAATCTGGGCATCCTCGGCGGTCGGCAGCAACTTCAGAGCCCGTTCAAGGTCGCCCTTATTACTGCGACGCATGAGAATGCGCACCGCGAGTGTCTTACCCTCCCATAGAAGGATGCGTCCGCCTTCGCGACCCGCATCTTCGGCCGTCACTTCAATCCGTGCCACACCTTCGGCCACAGCGAGCGCCGTTTCATACTCTCCCTTCGATGCCAGTGCGACGGCGCGATAGCACTCGGCTTTCGTCCAACCCGGACAACCCGTGACAGGAATGCCGGTAAGCTCCATCCACTTCGCATACTGGTCCGCCGCTTTTCCAAAGGCCGCGCTCGCAAGCGTGTGGTTCCCACAGCGCCACTCGAAATGACCTAACAGATGCTGATAGGGAGGAAAGTCCGGAGCCAACTCAACAAGCTTGCGCGCCAATGGTAAGTCGTCGCTCAAATCCGGTGCCTCCGCACGGATTGCCAGAAGACCGTAGATCAAGTAGGGCACATCCGGGTTCTTTTCCACCACAGCACGCAACTCATTCTCAGCCCTTTCCTGATCAGGCGTTGCATCACCCGTTTCATCATAGCCGCTTCGGCCCAGTAGGCTTTTGAACAAAACCGCCTGAGGATCATTCGGATAATCCTGCGCCATTTGCGTGAATGCACTCGTCGCCTCGCCCGGACCATCACGAAGCAACTTCACCAAACCGAACGCGTATCGCTGCTCAAGATCGGAGCCCACACCTTGATCAACGAGTGCCAGCAAACGATCCAATGCCGCTTCCTTTTCCTCAGCCAACTCCAGATCGGACTGCAACAGCGCCAACAGCACACCGACATGCGCCATCAAACAATCGGGGTCCTTCTTCAGCGCCTCACAAAAATGCCGGTAGCCTTCGTAGTCCCAGCCACCATGCACGCAGGCGAGTCCGCGCAGAACATCTTCCTGAGCTTTCGGATCCGCGGTCGTCACCGCCATTACCACGCCCTTGCCCACCAAGGGTTCGGCGGGAGCAGGAAGCCCCGCCAATTGCTCGGAAATCACGGCTGCCACTCCCGGCACCTTGTCATTCGCCTTCTCCTCATCCGCCACCGCCACCGCACAAGTCGCCAGCACCCCGATCAAAATCATCTGCTTCCGCATGCCCGGACGATGCTGCCAACTCCGGCTCCCGTCCAAGCAAAACACTCCGACATCTTCCGCAAAATCCACGCTGGCCCTGAAGGCATCGCTGGGTAGAGTCCGCGCCATGAAACTCGGAGTCATCGGTTGCGGAAAGATGGGCAGCGCCCTGATCGGAGGGGCCATTCGCGCCAAAGCCATCGAAGCCAGCCAAGTCATCGGATTCGACCCCTACCCCGCCGCCGCCGAGGCCTTCACCGCAGCGACAGGTGCCCCAAGCACCGCCGATCTCATGGATTTGGCGGACTGCGAAAGCTTCCTCCTCGCCACCAAGCCTCAAACGGCAGCGGACGCCCTCCATTCGCTGAAGGAATCCGGCGTTCGCGATGCCGCGCTCGTCTCGATCGCTGCCGGCCTCACCATCGAGTGGCTGGAAAAGCACAGCCCGCAGGGATTTCGCATCGTCCGCAGCATGCCGAACACCCCCGCCCTTGTCGGAAAAGGTGCCAGCGCCTTCGCCCGCAGCGCCCGAGCCACTGACACCGACGCCGCCTTCGCCAGCAAGTTGCTCGGCTCCGTCGGCCTCGCGATCGAGGTCCCCGAGTCGATGATTGATGCCGTGACCGGCCTTTCCGGCAGCGGCCCCGCCTACATCTACCTCGCCATCGAAGCCCTCACCGATGGAGGCGTCGAAGTCGGACTCCCCCGCGAACAGGCGCTCCAGCTCGCCACTCAGACCGTTCTTGGTGCCGCCACCATGGTGCTTGAAACCGGCCGACCACCCGCCGAGCTCCGCGACCATGTCACCTCACCCGGCGGCACCACCCTCGCCGGACTCGCCTCACTCGAGAAAACCGGCTTCCGCCAGTCACTGATCCGGGCGGTCGCCGCCGCGACCGCCCGGGCCACCGAACTCGGAAAGGGCTGATTTTCGCTTTCCGACTCCCCTCTCCCTTCCTAGTTTCACGCCATGCGCTTCCGATTGCTTCCCCTCGCCGCCGCAGCCCTTTTCTCCTCCTGCGGTGATGACTCCGACCTTCCGCCCATGGTCAGCGGAGGTGGAGTTAACAACTCATACGCCGATGCCCTTTACGAAAAGGCTCAAGCCTACGAGCAAGCTGGCAAGCGCAGCAAAGCGATCAAGCAGTATGATAAACTCGCTGACAGCGTCCCCCTAGGAGAGAAAGCACCCGAAGCCCGCTATCGACAGGCCAAGCTTCTCGAAGAAGAAGGCGAAACCCTCAAGGCCTTCGATGCCTATCAGGATCTCATCACCCGCTACCAAGGAAGTGGTCACTATCAAGAAGCACTCGACGCCCAGTCCAGAATGGCCTTCGCCGCCGCAGACGGCGATATCAAGAATAGCTTCCTTGGGCTGAAATCGAAGCTCTCACCCGACAAGATCGCCGGCATGCTTCAGAAGGTCGCCGATAACGCACCGCGCTCGACTCTTGCCGCACGCGCCGAATACAAGATGGGCGACATCTACGCCGAAAGGAAAGATGTCAACAAAGCCGTCATCGCCTATCGCGGCGTTGTAGAAAACTACCCCGACTCCCCGATTGCCCCCGAAGCCCAGTTCCGCATCGGCGAAATCCTGATGAAACAAGCCCAGGAAGGAAACCAGGATCAGGCCAACCTGAACCGCGCCCGCGAGGCATTCCTGGACTACCTCAGCCAGTTCCCCGGACATAAACGCAACGCCGAAGCTCACAACCTCCTCAAGATCCTCAGCAACCGAGACATCAAGAACACCTACGACATTGCCCAGTTCTACGAAAAGAAAGGCGACACCGAGTCCGCCAAGTTCTACTATCAGGAAGTCATGCGGGAAACAAAGTCAGGCGAATACTACGACAAGTCGAAAGCCCGTCTCGCCGCTCTCGGAGGAAACTAATTCAACCCTTCGGTCATGCGTCTTTTTTCCCTGCTTCTCGCTCTCATCTTCAGCTCCTGCGCGGGCTATCAACTCGGCGGTGTGAAACCCGGCATCATGCGCGATGTCGAGACCATCGCCATCCCGATGTTCAAGAACGACACCCTCCACCCGAGAGCTGAAACTCTGGCCACCAGCGCCGCAACCGATGCCTTTGTTCAGGACGGCACTTATCGCATCGCCACCAGTGCCGATGCCGATGCCATTCTGGAAGCCACCGTGCATGAAATCGATTACTCCCAGATCCGCTCGACGCGGCTCGACACCTTGCGCCCCGAAGAACTCCAGAACTCGGTGACCCTCGTCTGGGTCCTCCGCGATAGCCGTGACTCCAAGCGCGTCCTTGCCCGTGGGTCATCCGTCGGAATCTCCCGCTTCTTCGTCGATTCCAACCTTCAGACCTCGCGAAACAACGCCCTCCCCGACGCCTTGGAGCGCGCCAGCCAGGCCATGGTCTCGCGCCTCGCCAACGGCTTCTGAATCGGAAGCGCCGGGATCCAAACCCGCTTCACCCATCCGCTGACATGCCTTTCATCCTCGTCCCCACGCCGATCGGCAACCGCGACGACATCACCCTGCGCGGCATCGAGGTCCTCAAGTCCGCCGACCGCATTGCCTGCGAAGACACCCGCCACTCTGGCCCGCTACTCGCCCATCTCGGCATCACCGGCAAGCCCCTCGTTTCGCTCCACGAGCACAACGAGCAACGCCGCCTCCCCGAGCTCATCGAGGCCGCAAAATCCGGCGAGACCATCGCCGTCATTTCCGATGCCGGCATGCCCGGCGTCTCCGACCCCGGCTACCGGCTCGTCCAGGCCTGCCTTGAAAACGACATCCCCTTCGAAGTCCTACCCGGCCCCTCCGCCGTTCTAACAGCGCTGATCGGCTCTGGTTTCCCCTGTCACGCCTTCCACTTCCACGGCTTCCTTTCCGTGAAAAAAGGAAAGCGACTCGCCGCCATGGAAGCCGGCCTCGAAGCCGAGGGCACCACCATCTTCTTCGAGTCGCCGCACCGCATCCTTTCCACCCTCGAAGTGCTCGCCGCCGCACATCCCGATGCCCGCTGCTGCGTCGCCCGTGAGATCACCAAGAAGTTCGAGACCTACCACCGCGGCACGGCCACCGAACTCCTCGCCTACTTTCAACACCACCCGCCCAAAGGCGAGATCGTTCTTCTCATCACCGGTGCGTAAAACGCAAAATCTTAAACTTCAAACTCCAAGTTGAATCCACTCAATCGGCTATCTCGATTTTTGGAGTTTAGAATTTAGAGTTTACAGTTCCCAACGTTATGCTCGCATTCTCGACCTGCTGGAATAACTCCCGCCACTCCGACGGCGAGGAGATGATCGATGAAATCCTTGAGTTTGGCATCGACCACCTGGAGCTCTCCCATGGCATGACGATCACCAAGCTGCCCGGCATTCAGAAAGCCTACAACGAAAGGAAATTCACCTGTGTCGGTGTGCACAACTATTTCCCCTCCCCGGTCGAAGTCATGATCGACGCCCCCGATGCCTACGAGTTCACCTCGCATCGCGAGTTCGACCGCCAGCGTGCCATGGAAATGACCGAGCGCACCCTCGATCTCGCCGGGAGGTTCGAAGCCCACTACGTCGTCCTCCACATGGGCTCCGTCCCACTCAAGTCATCGAAGTGGACAAAGCCACTCACCCAAAAGGTCGCCGATGGCCAGCGCGACACCCCCGCTTTCGCCGCCGAGCGGCTCGCCTTCGTCAAGAAGCGTGAAAAGGTCGCACCGCTCTATTACCAGCGTGCCATCGAAGCCCTCGAATACTTCGGAGACCTCGCCAAGAAACACGGCGTCAAGCTGGCCATCGAATCCCGCTCCCGTTTCGAGGACATGCCGACTGAACGAGAAATGGTCCGCCTTCAAAAACACTTCGCCGATCACCCTTGGATCGGTTACTGGCACGACTTCGGCCACGTCCAGCTCAAGCATAACCTCGGCCTGCTCGACCACACCGAGTGGCTCGAAAGCATGCTCCCCCACATCATCGGTGCCCACGTTCACGACGTCCAGTGGCCCGCCCGCGACCACCGCGTCCCTTTCACCGGTGAACTGGATTACAAGAAGCTGTTAGAGTTCTTCCCCAAAGATTGCCCCCTCACATGGGAGCTCTCGCCCACCCGCAAGGCCTCCGAAATTCGTGAAGCCCTGACCGTCTGGCGGCATCTCTTTCCGGACCGTTGCTAAGGACTCAATAAACGTCCCGCTGGTAGCGCCTGTCTTTCTTCAGCTGCGAGATGAATTCCTTCGCTTCATCCGCACTCATCTTACCGTGGGTCTCGGCGATGGTGTGAAGTGCAGCATCCACATCCTTGGCCATGCGTGAGGCATCACCGCAAACGTAGAACGCCGCTCCATCCTGAAGCCACTTCCACATCTCGGCACCGTGCTCGATCATCAGATGCTGCACGTAGACCTTGTCCTTCTGGTCGCGCGACCAGGCCAAGTCGAAGCGCTGAAGCAGCCCTTCCTTCTGGAAAGCCGTAAGCTCCTCCTCATAGAGGAAATCCGTCGCATGGTGAGGATTCCCAAAGAGCAGCCAGTTACCCCCCTTCGCCCCCGAAACCTTGCGCTCCTGAAGGAACGCGCGGAATGGTGCAATGCCCGTTCCCGGTCCCACCATGATCATCGGTGTGTCACCACTTGGAGGTAGGCGAAACGCCTTGTTCGAGTGAACGTAAACGCCGGGATTCGTACCAGCCGAGCGATCGCAAAGATAGGTCGAGCAGATGCCTCCACGCTTCCGGCCATGCGTTTCATAACGCACAATGCCGACGCAAAGATGCACTTCACCGGGATGCGCCTTCGGGCTCGAGGCGATCGAGTAAAGACGTGGTTGCAGCTTCTTCAGGATGCCCACGAAATCATCCGCATCCGAGAAATCCGCCGGATGATCCACCACGAGATCGATCAGATCACGACCCCAGCAGAAATCCTCATACGCCTTCTTGTCGTCCGCTTCGACCAGCGCCCGCAGGTAGGGCGAACCACTGCGCGGCTGCCAGTCCTTGATCAGCGACTTGTTGATCGTTCCGATGTCGAAGCACGTGATTAAAGCCTCACGTAGAGGCATCTCGCGGCCGTCGGGGAGTTCGACGTCCGCGTTCGTCCGGAAGGAAAGGTTTTCGATGATCTCATCCACCACTTCAGGCGGATTCGTCGGCATCACCCCAAGCGCATCACCCACCTCGTAGCTCAAATCCGAACCATCCAAGGAAACCTCCACATGGTAGGTTTCCTTCTCACCACCCGTGTTGAGGTTGTAGCTCTTGAGGATCGTCGATGGAAATGGGCGCTTTTTCGAGTAGCCCTCGACAAGCTGATCCAGCACCTCAGCACCACTCGAAGCCGGCTGACCTGATGGAGCCAAAACGCTGATCACCGCATCCGACCACTCTTTGAAGGGGGCGTCAAAATCGACATCACTATCGACCCGCGCCGAAATGCGGTTCGCTCCGAGCGCTTCGAGGCGCTCATCGAAATCGATGCCGCACTTGCAGAAATCCGGGTAGTTGGTGTCGCCCAGAGCAAGCACCGAGTAGCGCACCCCCTCAAGCTTCGGTGCCTCGTCGCTGAGCATCCAGCTGTAAAGTTCCTCCGCATTATCGGGCGGTTCACCGTCACCGTAGGTCGAAGTAATGATCAGCAGATTCTTTTCCTGGGGAAGACGGCTGCGATCGTAGGCAGCCATGTCATACACTTCAGCCTCGAATCCACCCTTTTTCAACCGTTTCATCAACTGCTTTGCCAAGCTCTCAGCATTGCCCGTCTGGGATCCCCATAGGACGGTTACTGGCACGGTCGGACCTACAAAAGCGGCGGTAGCAGAACCACCTGCAAGAGTCTTGCGGAGGAAATCCTCAAGCCATACTCGTTGTTCGGGTGAAAATGGGGCGTCTTCGGGAAGCTGGATCATTTTAGTAGAAAAAAACCACCGGCGGCGGGCGGCGGACAATGGACTATCGAGCAAGCCATTCAAGCGCGTTTCACGCCAGAACGAGTTCAGCGTTCGTGGATTTTGATCGATTTTCGCCTGAAATCTCTCCAATCGACCCCATCAATCAGCGAGTAATTGCTGAAATCGAGGAAGAATCTTAACATAAAGCGAATTTTTTCCCCCTCGGGAAAGCTGTTCACCAACTGACCCCACGGGATTGTCCGAATCCACCGGCCCCGGAGACTCGGTGACATGACCAGGAGCGACGACCCGGCGCAAAAGATGGCTCGATCCGGCTTCACGAATCACCTCGACGCTGACGTCTCCCGCGCGAATCACCAGAGAGCCCAGCGGTGCCGAGTTTTCATCTGCCACCAAAGTCGCCCGCACCGCACTTCCCGCTGCCGTTTCGAACGAGTAGCTCTTCGCGCCCTTACTTTGCCGCTTGTCCGCCAGATCCAACTCCAGCCCATCGCGCCAGTTCGCCTGAACCACCAACCATGCCAGAAGCTGAAGCGCCGCCATCCGAGACGAGGGATGATAGCGGATCTCAACCGATGCGACCGCGCTGAGAGCATTCTGCGCAACGGGGTCATCAAACAAGGCCGCCACGGAAACCCGGAACTGGAAACTCCGCGTCCAAGAAAGATCCTGAGGCACGAGTCGGCTCGAGAACTCCATCGCTTCCATAATCTTCGGAAAGGACTCCTCGGGATTCGCCCACTCGGCGCTATCGTAAACCAGACGATCGATCAGGCTGTAGAACCGCTCGGAAAAGATCGGGCTCAGTTCGCCCTGCCACCAGAGAATGAGCGGCAGATCCGAATTCAGGTGAGCAAATACTGTGTTGCGCAGACGACCCGTCGCCCGACCTGTTAGAGCGAAGGAAAGCTGTTCGCAGCAGACTGACTTTTGACCATGGGAAAGGTGACAGTGCGCCGTGATCCAGGCCGTGATCGAGGTCTCTTCCACACTTCGATCGATCCCGACAAGCAAGGCCCGGCAAGCATGTTCACGGGTCAGTTCGCGCATCGCTTCAGAGTTCTCGACCAGCGATCCGGGCTTCTCCGAATAGACGGCTAGGTTCACCAGCGAGGCATTGGTCCGGGCATCATCTTCAGCCCAGAGCTGGCGCAGCTCCTTGTCGATCCCGCCGATCGGGACCTCGCGACCGAGCTCAGGGTGCATGGAAGGCGTTTCGTTCATCGCTTGGAAAAATTAAAGTCGGCGCCACTCGTGGCCATCTTCCTTCAAGAGATCATCAGCCTCTTTCGGACCCCAGGTTCCCGCCACGAATTCCGCCATCGGTGGTGGATTCTCGCTCTGGTGCCAAGCGTGCTCGATGTGATCGATGAAACGCCATGCCTCCTCCACCTCATCGCGCCGTGCAAACAAGGTCGCGTCACCCGCCATCGCATCAAGCAGTAGACGCTCGTAGGCCTCCGGGCTGGCTTTTCCAAAGCTCGTCGCATAGCGAAAATCCATCTTCACCGGCTCCAAACGAAGGCTGGTTCCAGGAATCTTTGAGACCATCCGAAGCGAAATCCCTTCATCCGGCTGAATCCGGATCACCAGCACATTGCCACCGGGAACACCGCCCGGAAGCGCATTGAAAAGGACACAAGGCGGCGACTTGAAGTGCACGGAAATCTCAGTCGCCTTCTTCGGCAATTGCTTGCCCATGCGGATGTAGAACGGCACGCCGCTCCAGCGCCAGGTGTCGATCATCAAGCGCACCGCCACATAGGCCTCGGTCATGCTTTCAGGATCGACTCGATCCTCTTCGCGGTAGCCGGGCACCGATTTGCCGTCGACGTGGCCCGCCACGTACTGCGCGCGCACCACGTTCTGGGCCACCTTTTCGGGACTATCCCACTGCCGCAGCGAACGGATCACCTTCACCTTCTCGTCACGCACGCCATCGGCGCTCAAGTCCGTCGGCGGCTCCATCGCCACCAGACTCAAAAGTTGCAGCAGGTGATTCTGCACCATGTCGCGCAGCGCCCCGGCCTTGTCGTAGTAACCACCACGACCGCCTTCCATGCCGAGGTTTTCCGAACACGTGATCTGAATCTGATCGATGTAACGGCTGTTCCAAAGCGGCTCGAAAATTGAATTGGCAAAGCGCAGCACCATCAGGTTCTGCGCGGTCTCTTTCCCAAGGTAGTGATCAATCCGGTAAGTGTCCTTTTCCTCAAAAGTCCGGTTCACCACCTGGTTCAGGTGCTGAGCCGTCGCGAGATCCGTGCCGAACGGCTTTTCAACAATGACGCGCGACCAGCAACCTTTCGCCGCCTTGCTCAGGCCCGCAGCCTTCAGTTGTTCAAGGATGTCATCAAAGAACTCCGGAGCACTCGCGATGTAGAAAAGCCGGTTGCCCTTCCCTCCCCGCTCGCGGTCGATCTCATCGAGCCGCTCTGACAAACGCTTGTAGCCATCGGCATCCGTGAACTCACTCTGATGATAATGGATGTTCCGCACGAAGCCCGACCACAATTCCTCATCGTGTCCGTTTCGCGAGACCTTGCGGTTCAACTCTTCGAGGCCGGAACGAAATTCCTCATCGCTCTTGTCGCGACGGGCGAAACCCAGAATTTTCACCCCCGGCGGCAATTCGCCGTCGACTGCCAGATTGTAAAGGGCCGGGACCAGCTTGCGGTGGGTCAAATCCCCGGTGGCACCAAAAATCACAACGCTGCAAGGTTGAGGATGACTACGGGAGACCAGATCTTGGCGGAAAGGATTACTCATTGGCGGGGCAGCTGTTTGCCCCATCCAGGCCATCCGTGGAAGTGAAATGGACATGAATTTCGATCATAGAAGCGCAGCAGTCCACCAGACCTGCGACCCACTTCGCCTTCAGCAGCGTCCTGAATCCTTGAAAGTTGCAAGACGACCAAGGCATGCCATTTTCCCTCCATGCTTCGCGCCCTCCTTTTTCTCGCCGCCCTTGCACTCACCGCCAGCTCCTTCGAACTCCCCTCAAGTTCGACCCAGTGCGTTGTCGGCATCGCCCAGGATTGGGACTCCTCCCACGTCACCCTCACCGCCTACGAAAAGCGCGGCAATCAATGGATCAAGGCGCATGGCCCATGGCCGGGACGTCTCGGCAAAAACGGACTCATCTGGGGTCTCGGCCTTCATCCGAATCCACCCGCTGCCAATTTAAAAAAGGAGGGCGACGGACGCGCTCCCGCCGGTGTCTTTCATCTCGGCGGTGCGTGGGGCTACGACGCCGCGATTAAGAAGCACCCAAAGCTTTTCTATCGTCAAATCACCAAACGGGATCTGTGGGTCGAAGACGTCGCATCGTCCAGCTACAACCGCCACCTCGTCCTCGATCACGATCCTTCAACCTCTTGGGAAAAGAAGCAGCAAATGCGTCAAGGCGACCACGCGCACTCGCTCAAACTCTTTGTCGCTCACAACGCACCACCGAAGGTCATTCCCGGCGGCGGCAGCGCCATCTTCTTCCACATCTGGCGCGGTGGAGGTTCCAAGCCGACCGCCGGATGCACGACCATCGAAGAGCACCGGCTCCGTCAACTCATCGCCTGGATGGACCCCGACCAGCAACCGGTTTACGTCCTCCTTCCTCAATCCGAATACGAGGCCAAACGCACCATCTGGAAATTACCCTGAGGGATCACTCGGCGCGACGCCGCGGTAGAGCGCGACAAATCCAATCGTGATCATGATGATCATTGCGGCAAGGATGCTCCAATACGTCGTCCAGCTCCCGTGTTCGCCCACGACCGTAAAGTCATACAGCTGCCGCACGATGATTGTTCCCATCAATGTCCCGATCCCACCACTGAAGAGCGCCAGCAAACCCTGCGCCTGACTCCGCATGCCGACCGGAACCCTGCGGTCAAGAAACAGCTGCGCGGTGATAAAGAAGAAGGTGTAGCAAAAACCGTGAAGCGAAACCCCGATCAACAGGCCCGTGCGTGTCCCCACCATGCCGGACCAGGCGAAAAACGCATAGCGCAGCACGGATAAAACCAATGCCAGCGTGAGCAAGCTCTTCACCCGAAAGCGGGTCATCATCGAGGCCATCAGCAACATCGCAAACACCTCGCTGACCTGCCCCAACGCCATCGTGGCCGTCGCCTTGGTGTCGCCAAGCTCCGCCAAATGCTTTGGTGCCCACATATAAAACGCCGCAATCGGAACCGACCACAAGGCAGTCACTGTAAAGAATACCAGATGATCCCTTTCCTTCAGCAAGCGAAATGCATCCAAGCCTAACAGAGTGCGCCATGAGCGCGAACGACCAGGCGGCGGTGTCGGGGGTAAAAACAATGCCATGAATCCTCCCAGCAAACGGATGGCTGCCGCTGCATAACCAGACACCACCGATCCATCGGCCTTCAACACATAACTGGTGAGCAACCCAGCCAAGGCCCAGCCAAACGTCGCACCCAATCGCACCAACGGAAACTCCCGCTCACCCATGCGCAGATGAGCCATCGAAATACTCGCCAGAATGCTCCACATCGGTGCGGAGACAATCGCGCTCAAGAACAGCAGCACCAAAAATACCCATGCTGAACATCCGAGATCGAGGGCGAGAAAGGCACCTCCCAGCAGTGCCGAACCAATGAAGCAAATCCAGCCCAAGACCATCTCACCGGAAAAGCGGTTATCCGCCAAGGCACCGACACAGAGTGGCGAGACCAGTGCCGCCACCGGGCCACAGAGCCAAGCCCACTGAACCACCATGCTGTCGAAGCCGCGCTCACTCAGCAGGTTCGTCAGCGCCGGGATGTAGAAGCCCGGAGACATCCCGAGCAAAAAGAACATCAGAGCCAAACTCCCCACCACCCGTCGTGGGCTTTGTTCAGTCCTCAGATCATTCGGCACGGGCGCAGCCTAGGCGACCGAATCCGCCGAGCAAGCCCCAGAGAGAGCTACTTTTAGGCAATCACTTTGACTGCCCCTCCTCTCCGAGCTTCGGACGGGAGGACCGCCTCTATGGCAGCCGCAGGAAGCCGCCTCAAAGACCCAGTTCCAGCTTCACTTCAATGAATGCATTCACCGCTCTTTCCAAATCCCCGCGCGTGTGGGCGGCGCTAATCTGGGTGCGGATCCGAGCCTTACCTTGGGGAACCACGGGATAACTGAAACCGATGACATACACACCACGCTCAAGCATCGCGTCCGCGAACTTCGTCGCGAGCGCCGCATCGCCCAACATCACCGGAACAATCGGGTGTTCACCCGGAGCAATGGTAAATCCCGCTTCGGTCATCGCCCGACGGAAGTAGCGGGTGTTTTCCTCCAAGGTATCGCGCAGCGCCGTTGACTCCTTCAGAATGCGCAGCGTCTCCAGCGAAGCTCCCGCAATGACGGGGGCCAGCGTGTTGCTGAACAGATAGGGCCTCGATCGCTGACGCAGCAGATCGATGATTTCCTTTCGCCCACTGGTGTAACCGCCGCTGGCACCACCGAGCGCCTTGCCAAGCGTGCCGGTGATGATGTCGATGCGCCCCATGACATCACAGTGCTCGTGCGTGCCGCGACCTCGCTTGCCCATGAAGCCTACCGCGTGGGAATCATCCACCATCACGAGTGCATTATAGCGGCCCGCGAGATCGCAGATTGCATTCAGCGGTGCAATAAATCCGTCCATTGAGAAAACACCGTCAGTCGCAATCAGTTTGAAGCGCGCTCCCGCAGCATCAGCAGCAATGAGCTGGGCCTCGAGGTCCGCCATGTCGCAGTTCCTGTAGCGGAAGCGTTTCGCCTTACACAGGCGCACCCCATCGATGATCGACGCATGATTGAGCTCATCACTGATAATCGCGTCTTCAGGACCTAACAGGGTTTCAAAAAGTCCACCGTTCGCATCGAAGCACGAGCCGTAGAGAATGGTGTCCTCCGTCCCGAGGAAGTCACTCAAGCCCGCCTCCAACTCCTTGTGCACCCCTTGGGTTCCGCAGATGAAACGCACGCTCGCAAGTCCATAGCCCCATTGATCCAGTGCCGCATGGGCAGACTCCAGAATGGACGGATGCTGCGCAAGTCCCAGGTAATTGTTGGCGCACATGTTGAGCACGGACTTGCCGCCCTTGGTCTCCACCATCGCACCCTGCGGGGTAATGATCGTGCGTTCGCGCTTGTAGGTCCCGGCAGACTCGATGCCCTCGAGCTGTCCCTTGAGATGAGATTGAAATGCAGAGTAGGTATTCATGGCGTGTGTAATGAAAACGGAAATGGCGGTGATACGGGCTGGGTCAATGAATCAGGCAACTCCTCAGTGGAATACCGACCAGTCGAGAACGACCTTACCACTCATCCCGGACTTCATGACCTCAAATCCTTTTTCAAACTCATCCGCACCAAAATGATGGGTGATCACCGGCTTGATATCGAGTCCGCTCTCCAGCATGACGCTCATCATATACCATGTCTCATACATTTCACGACCGTAGATTCCTTTAATGGTCAGCATGTTGAAGACGACCTTGTTCCAGTCGATCGACATCGACTCGCTGGGAATCCCGAGCATGGCGATCTTCCCTCCGTGACACATGGCCTCGATCATCCCCTCGAATGCCGCCGGGTTACCGCTCATCTCCAGTCCAACGTCGAAGCCCTCCTTCATCCGTAGCTGTTTCTGGACATCGGTGAGATTCCCCTTGGTCACATTGAGCGCGACATCCGCGCCAAGGCTCCGCGCCAGATCCAAGCGGTAATCATTCACATCCGTAATGACCACATGGCGCGCACCCGCATGCTTGGCAACCGCAACGGCCATCACGCCGATCGGACCGGCACCGGTAATCAGCACATCCTCACCCAGCAGATCGAACGACAGCGCGGTGTGCACCGCATTGCCAAAGGGATCGAAAATCGATGCCACATCGTGATCAACGTCGGGAGAGTGTTGCCAGACATTGGTCATCGGCACGCTAATCAACTCGGCAAAAGCCCCCGACCGATTCACCCCGATGCCCAAGGTGTCTTTGCAAAGGTGACGCCGCCCCGCAAGGCAGTTGCGGCAACGACCGCACACCACATGACCTTCAGCACTCACCATCTTGCCGATCCCAAAGCCACTCACATTCGCCCCAACAGCCACCACTTCCCCGACGAACTCATGCCCCACCACCATCGGCACCGGAATCGTCTTTTGCGCCCACGCATCCCACTTGTAAATGTGAAGATCCGTTCCGCAGATACCGGTCTTGTGAACCTTGATCAGCACATCGTTGATGCCCACCTCTGGCTCGGGGACCTCTTCCAACCACAGACCGGGCTCAGCTTTTGCCTTCACGAGTGCCTTCATGACTCCTGAGATCATGAACGCGCCTCCACTAAATCAGCAAGCCCAATTTCCACTTTACAGGAAATTTCAACCATTATAGTGACCTCCGATGCCTGCAAAGCGGAGCGCGAGAAAAGCGGCGAAGTCGGCGATCGCTGCTGATGCCGAGTCCATCAACGAGGATCTCGGGCGTCGCGTGAAGAAGCTCAGGCGCGACCGCGGTTGGTCACTTGAGGAACTTGCCTCCGCGAGCGGAGTGAGTCGTTCGATGCTCAGCGAGATCGAAAGGCAACGGGCGAATCCGACACTCAGCGTCACCTACCGTATCGCCCGGGCCTTCGGCCTTTCCCTGCAGGACCTTCTTCAAAGCGCCGATTCCGCCTCGTCGATCCAGACCATTCGTGCCGATGATCGAACGCAGGTTTTCCATTCGGATGAGCGCTGCCAAATCCGCACGCTTTCACCGCTCAATCTTGAGAAAGACGTCGAGTTTTATGAGCTCCGCCTACCAGTAGGTGAAGCCCTTCGCAGCCAACCGCACGTCGATGGCACCCGCGAGTTCCTCACCGTAGAAGAAGGCTTTGTGGATCTGCAATCCGGCACCTCTCGTGAGACCTTGGGCAAGGGAGACTCGGCCACCTACCGTGCGGATCTTGCTCATTCCATCTCCAACTCAGGCAAGCGCGAGGCAATCCTTTTTCTGGTTGTCATCTACCGCTAAGAGCCACCTTCCCGTCAAGCCCGACGGAAAAACGCGTGCTTGCATAAGATCCGCCCCCCTGCCTTGAGTGCCTTCGAAATCATGGTCACACAGGCTCAAATAGCCAAAAAACTGGGAGTCTCTCGCCAACTTGTCACCTTCGCACTTTCGGGCCATCCCCATGTCGCCAAGGAATCCCGCGAGCGCATCCTTGCCGCTGCCGAGGAGATGGGCTACCGGCCCAATCCCCACGCACGGGCCCTGCGGCGCAAAAGCACCGGCATCATCGCCCTGTGGATCCCGGACCAGATCTCGACCCATTACTCCCACGTCTCCCGTGCCCTTGGACGTCTAATCAAACAAGCCGGCCAAGAACTCATCATCTCCGAAGTCGGCGAAAGCGACATGAAGGAAATTTGGTCGAATGTCCCGGTCGACGGAATCATCGCCGTGGATGCCTCCGAGGCCGTCCAACAAGAGCTCGAATCCCTCGTCCGTAAATCAACCCCCGTGGTCAGTATCGGTGCCTATTCATCTCTCAAGACGGACCATGTCCAGATCGACTTCCTCAAGGGCACCCGACAGGCGATGACTCATCTGATTGAATCGGGATACAAGCGCATCGCCCACGCAAGCTTCGTCCAAGAGGACAGCCCTCCTGCCGTCCGCCGCCTCGGCTACCTCAACGCCATGCAGGAAGCAGGACTTGAGCCGGAGTTCATCTACTACCCACTCAGCGAGCAGCAGCGTTCCATCACCCGCCAGCTAATCCAGGACTATGCCACCGAGCAAGACCTGCCGGATGCCATCTTCTGCCACTCCGATGACGTCGCACTCGGCATCTACCGCGGACTTTGCGACATGAAAATCCCAGTCCCCTCTCAAGTCGCCCTCGTCGGGTGCGATGGCATCACAGACACCGAATACCTCGAGGTCCCCCTGACCACCTTGGTGCAGCCGGTCACCGAAATGTGCCGCACCGCATGGCGCTTCCTTCAGCAACGTCTGGAGAATCCCTCACTTCCGCTGCAACAATCCGTTCTGGATACCCAACTGGCCATCCGTGAGTCGACCATCCGTACCGCATAATCGAATCCAAAAACCTTTGAAGAAACGATAACGGACCTGACTTAGCACGAGCTAATTTTTGATTTGACGCTTCCCCGTCAACCGCTCAGCTTCGCACTGAAATCTACCACTATGAGTGAACCATCAAGGATCGACGCTCCGAATGACAAGGCGGGCTACAACCGCTTCCTCCTGTTGGTTGCCGGTTTAGGTGGCCTTCTTTACGGCATTGATATCGGGATTATCGATCCTGCCCTCGGTTACTTGGGTAAGACGATTTCGATGTCCGAGGAGAACAAGTCCGTCATCGTCGCGGCGGTTCTTGGCGGCTCCATGTTTGCCTCTCTCATTGCTGGATTCTTTGCCGATCTGATTGGGCGAAAGCTGATGATGATCATCAGTGCGGTAATGTTTGTCGCCAGCGTTGGCATCATCTTCACCTCCCAAACCTATGTCCCCCTCCTGCTGGGTCGGATCCTTCAAGGCATGAGCGGCGGAGTGATTGCCGTAGTTGTGCCGCTCTATCTGGCGGAATGCCTGCGGGCCGACGTCCGAGGCAAGGGCACTTCGATTTTCCAGTTCATGCTGACCTTCGGCATCGTCGTCGCCGCCTTCATCGGTGATCACTACACGAAGAACGCCGAGGCCGCCATCGAACTCGCGAAAGGGAACCAGGACGCCATCGTTGCCGCCGCCGACCACGCCTGGCGCGGGATGTTCCTCTCCGTGATCTATCCCGGCATTTTCTTCCTTGTAGGGGGGTTCTTTATCTCTGAATCCCCGCGTTGGCTCTATCGCAAAGGTCGTAAGGATCAGGCAAGGAAAGCGATGCTGCGCTCCCGCACGGCTGAAGAAGCCGAGCTTGAGCTTGCAGAGCTTGAAACCTCTCTGGCCCACGAGCATTCCAAACCAAAGATCTCGATCGGAGAGTCCTTCACCGAGATTTTCACCCAGCGGAAATACGTCGTCCCCTTCATCATCGCCTGCGTCATTCTCGGTTGCAACCAAGCCACGGGGATCAACTCGATTCTTGGCTTCATGACCACCATTCTCCAGCAGGCTGGTCTCGCGGCTGAAGCCGCCTCACAGAGTGGCCTTTGGATCAAGGTTCTCAACTGCGTGATGACGGTTGTCGCCGTCATGCTGGTCGACAAGAAAGGCCGCAAGTTCCTGCTCAAGCTCGGCACCGGTGGCATCATCGCCTCCCTTCTCTCCGGATCCGCGATCTTCTACTCCTTCGAATCAAAGCGGGTCGATGTCGCAGACAAGGTGACGACCATGATCGTCGACAATAAGCTCACGCTCGACCTCAATACGGTCGATCTTGGAAAGATCGTGGAAGCAGGCCAGCCCGTACAACTCTCCATTCTTTATGCCTACGGCAAGAAGCAGGACATCGCCGTTGGACTGAGCAACAATCCCAAAGAGAGCACGATTCGAATCGCCCTTCCAAGCAGCGATACCGAGAACGCAGGCCAACCGCTCACAATCCTTCGCGCCAACGCCGGCCCGGTCCCCACCAAGCAGACTGGTACGCTCGTTGCCATCTGTCTGGCCGTCTTCATTGCGTTCTTCGCGGTCGGCCCCGGCGTCTGCGTGTGGCTTGCGCTTTCCGAACTCATGCCGACTCGCATCCGCTCGGTCGGCATGGGTTTCGCCCTTCTGATCAACCAAGGAGTCTCCACCGGCATCGCCGCCTTCTTCCTGCCGATCGTCGGTAACTACGGCTACTTCGCCATGTTCGGCTTCTGGGCCGCCTGCACGGTCATCTATTTCATCACTGCCGCCTTCTTCCTTCCCGAGACCAAGGGCAAAACGCTCGAGGAAATCGAAGCATACTTCGAAGGCAAAAAATAACACCCCACTCAAGCTATGGCCACCATATCGATCAAACCCGCCATCACCGCCCCGCTCGATTCAGAATTCCTGCCAGCGGTCCTGTTCAACCGCCACTACGTCGAAACCGCCACAGCATCCGGCAAGGCCGTGCCCTTGGTCATCGGCCTGGAACGTGAGTGCGGATTAGTTTCCCGCTTCGAAACGGTCGTCATGCCAAGCGCCGACGCAGAAACCCTGCGCTACGTCGAGCGCATCGTGAAGTTCCTGCTCTGGGCTCGCGGGGGCTGGAAGCTCTACCTCGGCGGACCAAAAGTCATTGGCGAGGCGATCCGCAAGACCTACTCGGCGCGCGGCGCTCGGAAATTCGACTGCAAGATGATGGAGATCTCCTACGGGAAAAAGTTCGAAGTCGTCCTCACCACCCCCAGCAAGGTTCCCGCCGCCAAGGACATGCAGGTCGCCGCAGGCGGTCACCTCAAGGGCTGCCGTATCGGCTTCGATCTCGGAGCCAGCGACTACAAGGTCTCCGCAGTGATCGACGGCGAACCCGTCTTCACCGAGGAAACACCGTGGGATCCCAAAAACCAAGCCAACCCGGAATACCACTACCACCACCTCTCCGCCGCTCTGCACCGCGCGGCCGCCCGCATGCCGCGCGTCGACGCCATCGGCGGCAGTTCGGCCGGCATCATCGTGGATAACGAAATCCGCGTCGCCTCATTGCTGCGCTCCATTCCCAAAAAGCTCTTCCCGCAGGCCGCCGCGATCTTCAAACGCATCCAGAAGGAATGGAACGTGCCGCTGGTTGTCATGAACGATGGCGACGTCACTGCGCTCGCCGGCGCCCTCTCGCTCCAACAGACTGGCATGCTGGGCGTTGCCATGGGATCAAGCGAAGCGGCCGGTTTCATGGATAAGAAAGGCCGCATCCTCGGCTGGCTCAACGAACTCGCCTTCGCCCCCGTCGATTACAACCCCATGGCCGCGGCGGACGAATGGTCCGGCGATGCCGGCGTCGGCGCACTCTACTTCTCCCAGCAGGCCGTCAACAAACTCCTTCCCAAGGCCAAGATCAAGCTGCCCAAAACCATGGACCTGCCCGAGCGACTCGTCGAAGTTCAGGCACTGATGACCAAAGGCGACGACCGCGCCGCCAAAATCTACGAAACCATCGGCGTCTATCTCGGCTACACGATTCCGCACTACGCCGATTTCTACGACTACGCCCACATGCTTATCCTCGGTCGGGTGACCACCGGCAAGGGCGGTGATATCGTGCTCGCGAAAGCCCATGAGGTGCTCGAACAGGAATTCCCGGAGACCGCCGCGGCCGTCGCCATGCACGTTCCCGACGAAAAAACCCGCCGCGTCGGCCAGGCCGTCGCCGCCGCCAGCCTGCCTAAATTCAAAAAATAACCTCATGAACCTACATCAATCCACTGCTGAGATCTTCATTCCGGACGGCACGCCCGAAGCCGCCGCCCTGTCCCGCACCACCCACCTCGGAATCGGCGCGCACCAGGACGACCTTGAGTTCATGGCATTTCACGGCATTCTCAACTGCTTCGCGCGTGAGGACAAATGGTTTGGCGGAGTCACCTGCACCAACGGTGCCGGCAGCTCGCGCAGCGGCCCGTATGCGGAATTCACCGATCCCGACATGATGATGATCCGCCGCAAGGAACAAAATACTGCGGCAACAATCGGCGGATATTCCGCCATGCTTCAGCTCGACTACCCGAGCAGCGCCATCAAGAGCCCGACCGCACAGGAACTCAAGGAGGACCTCAAGGCGATTCTCACAGCAACCCAACCAGAGGTCGTCTACACCCATAATCCCGCCGACAAACACGATACCCACATCGGCGTGACCATCGCCGCCTTGCAGGCGATGCGTGAACTGCCAAGTGAGCAGCGGCCGAAACAGGTCATTGGCTGCGAAGTCTGGCGCGACCTCGATTGGATGCCGGACGAACTCAAAGTCCTCATGGATGTCAGTGGTCGCGACAATCTGGCCGCCGCCCTCAACGGCGTGTTCGATTCCCAAATCGCCGGTGGCAAACGCTACGATCTCGCCACTCAAGGCCGTCGCGCGGCCAACGCCACGTTCTTTGCCTCTCACGCCACCGATGCCAGCACCCAGCTCATCTTCGGCATCGACCTCACCCCTGTTGTGGCCGATGAAACGATGGATATTGTCGAATTCGTCTGCGGCATCATCGACCAATTCCGCGAAGACGTCCGCACCAAACTCAGCCAACGATTGGGACAAGCCTAATGGAAATCATCATCCAAGCAACCCAGCAAGCCGCGAACGAGGTTGCTGCCCGTATCGTCGCCCGCTTGTTGCACGAAAAACCCAATGCCGTGCTCGGTCTCGCCACTGGCAGCACCCCGCTGGGCCTCTATCAGGCACTCATTGGAATGAACCTCGACTGGAGCCAGGTCACCACCTTCAATCTCGATGAATACATCGGTCTGCCGCGCGAGCACCCGCAGTCCTATCACAGCTTCATGTGGGAAAACCTTTTCCAACACGTGAACATCGCCAAGGAAAATGTCCATATCCCGGATGGGAACGCGGAAGACATTCCAAAGTTCTGTGCAGCTTATGAGGATCAAATCCGCACCGCCGGCGGGATCGACCTTCAAGTTTTAGGCATCGGCACCGACGGACATATCGGCTTCAACGAGCCCACGTCCTCGCTTGCCTCACGCACCCGCATCAAGACGCTCACCCAGCAAACATGCAAGGACAACGCCCGCTTCTTCGGCAGCGAGGAAGCCGTCCCCAAGCACGTCATCACCATGGGCATCGGCACCATCATGGAAGCGAGGCAAAACCTGCTGCTCGCATTCGGAGATAACAAATCCAGCGCCATCGCCGAGGCGGTCGAGGGGCCCATCACATCGATTAATCCGGCATCCGCCCTGCAGATGCATCCCCTCGTCAAAGTCTGCCTTGATGATCCGGCAGCTAGCAAATTGCAGCGCGCAGACTACTATCGTTGGGTTTATGACAACAAGCCCGCCTGGCAGATATTCTAAAGCGACAAGGGGCGACCACACCACTAGACCACTTCAATCAATCTTATCTACTCGCATGAATTCATCGAATTTTCCATCCAGTCCACGCCGCGGCTTCCTCAAAGCACTTGGCGGAATCACTGCGGGTCTTGCCGCATTCCCATCCCTTTCCTCCGCCCAAGGCGATGCTGACACTCCTTCCCGGCGAAACGGTGCCCAATACATGGGTGATTTCACCGCACCGAAACTCAGCAAGGTGAAAGTCGCCATCATCGGTGTCGGCGCGCGAGGTTCCGGCCACGCGTCACAACTCGCCAGCATTGATGGAGTTGAGTTCGTTGGCATCTGCGATCTGGTCGAGAATCGAGCCAAAAAAACCGAAGCAAACGTCATCAAGAAGGGGCACCGTCCAAAAGTCTATTTCGGCGAAGAGGAATCATGGAAGAAGATGCTCGCGGAAACCAAGCCCGATGCTGTGTTCATCGCCACTCCTTGGAACCACCATGCGCCCATGTGTGTGGAATCGATGAAGGCCGGCGCGCACGCGTTCTGCGAAGTCCCAATCGCCGTGACCCTCGAGGAAATGTGGAAGATCGTCGATACATCTGAAACCACCGGCCGCCACTGCATGATGCTCGAAAACGTCAACTACGGTCGCGAGGAGCTCGTCTATCTCAACATGGTCCGCCAAGGAGTGATCGGCGAACTTCTCCACGGGGAAGCCTCCTACATTCACGAACTGCGAGGCCAGATGGAAAGCGGCAACAGCACCGGATCATGGCGAACCTTTGAGTATGCCAAGCGTGATGGGAATCTTTACCCGACCCATGGCTTGGGACCCGTCGCCCAGTACATGAACCTCGCCCGAACCGAGGATAACTTCGGCCGGATGGTGTCATTCTCATCCCCCGCCAAGGGACGTAATCTCTATGCGAAGAAGTCCACCAAACTCTCGAACCCCGAGTTCAAGAAACTCGATTTCCAAGGTGGAGACATGAGCACGTCGATCATCAAGACCACCCTAGGTCGCACGATCATGGTGCAGTGGGATGAAACCTCGCCACGTCCGTATTCTCGCCACAACCTGATTCAAGGCACCAAGGGCACACTGGCCGGCTTCCCCAATCGGATGGCCATCGAAGGCGTCACCAAGTCGTATCACGAATGGGCGGAGAACGAAGCCTGGGAGGAAATCGCCTCACAGTACGAGCATCCGCTTTACAAGCGGATGGGCGAACTCTCGAAGAAGATGGGTGGCCATGGTGGCATGGACTTCCTCATGCTATTCCGCATCATCGAGTGCCTTCAAAAGGGCGAACCGCTCGATCAGAATGTTTACGAAGGCTGCTTCTGGTCAGCCGTCGGACCGCTCAGCGAGAAGTCGGTGGCGGAAGACGGCAATCCCCAGGTGTTCCCGGACTTCACCCGCGGCAATTGGAAGACCACCAAGCCGCTCGGCATCATTGCCTGAGCTCCCGCGCAGAAGTTCGTAGCCGGGGGCCTCTTGGTCGGCCTCCGCATGGCCCCTTAAAATCCGATGCTGAGGCCGGTCCAAGCTTCTCCTCAATGACATAAAAAACGCCCAGAGTTTCCTCTGGGCGTTTTCAAAAACTGAAAACCGGCGGACCAATTAACGCGAGTAAAGTTCGACGATGAGCTGCTCGTTGACGAGTGGATCAATGTCAGAACGTTCTGGAACGCGCTCGACGACGCCAATCATGCTTTCACGATCCAGCGTGAGCCAATCGACGAGTGGCACCGACTGAGTCAGGTCCATCATGCGAAGCGCAAGCTGCTGCGCGGATGGCTTACCACCGATCTTGATCTTATCACCAGGCTGCACCTGATAGCTGGCCACATCGACCTTCTTATCGTTCACGAGCACGTGACCGTGATTGACGAGCTGACGGGCCGCAGCACGGCTGTTGCCGAAGCCGAGGCGGTAACAAACATTGTCGAGACGAGTCTCAAGCAACTGGAGAAGAATCTCACCAGTAATACCACGGCGACGAGCCGCTTCCTCGTAGTAACCGCGGAACTGCTTTTCAAGCACACCGTATTGGAAACGAAGCTTCTGCTTTTCACCAAGGGCGATCGAGTAATCGCTCTTCTTCTTACGACCCGCGCGAAGACCGTGCTGGCCCGGCGGGAAATTGCGGCGTTCAAGCGCCTTGGATGAGCCAAAGAGAGCCACACCAAAACGGCGGCTGATCTTTGCGCGGGGACCTGTGTAACGTGCCATGAGTCAGAAATGTTCGGAGATTAAACGCGGCGGGCCTTCTTCGGGCGGCAGCCGTTGTGAGGGATTGCGGTGACGTCGTTGATGGCGAGGATATCCACACCCAGACCTTGGACAGCACGAACGGCGGACTCACGACCGGAACCGGGGCCTTTGACGCGAACTTCAGCTTCCTTGAGGCCGTGACCCATGGCTTGCCGGCAAGCATCCTGCGAAACCACCTGTGCGGCGTAGGCAGTACTCTTACGCGAACCACGGAAACCCATCTTACCAGCGGTCGACCATCCGATCGTATTGCCGGACGCATCGGTCACGGTGACGATGGTGTTGTTGAAGGTGGCGGTGACGTGAACGATTCCCTTGGTGACGTTCTTCGACTTCTTGGCCTTGTGAATCTTAATCTGGCCCTCTTCGGCACCAGCGATCTCAGCGAAAATGTCGCGCTTCTCTTCCTTCTTGTGACCGATTTCAGCAGAAGCAGCTTCTTCGGCCCTCGGTGCCTCGGCCGCTTTGGGGGCTTCTTCGGACTTCTCAGCTTCAGCAGCCTTTGGAGTCTCGGTCGACTCCGCAGCAGGAGCAGCGGCAGCAGCGGTTTCTTCCGGTGCTTCAGCAGCCGGAGTTTCGTTCTTCGTTTCTTCGTCAGCCATCTTGGATGATAGGTTGGATCTTCGTCCTGATTATTTCTTAACACCCATGGTACGACGCTTGCCCTTGCGGGTGCGGGCATTGGTGCGTGTGCGTTGACCACGAACGGGAAGGCCACGCTTGTGACGAATTCCGCGAACGCAGTTGATGGAAGTAAGGCGCTTGAGCTGCGATTGCTTTTCGCGACGGAGGTCACCTTCAATGATGATGCCCTCGCTTTGAATGACCGTGCCGATTTTCACCAGCTGATCTTCGCTAAGCTGACCGGTGCGGAGGTTAGGGTCGATGCCAGCCTGATCAAGAATGCGGACAGCCGTGTTGTGTCCGATTCCATAGATGTAGTGGAGCGACGCCTCGATGCGCTTCTCGTTGGGGATTTCGATACCGAAAATTCGTGCCATGGGACTCTTTGTGTGAGCGGTTCCGCCATCACGGTAAAAACGGCAGGTAGCCGTTGGTCACTGCGGAGCGGGCGGGCTGTTTAGCAGAGGATCGGGGGCTGACAAGAGGGAAATCGATAATTTACCGACGATTTTTCTCAATATCCCCCATCCCCCACCCGAAACGCCTCTAACCCCTCATCCTACTCGACAAAACGAAGTGCCGCCCTAGCTTCGCTCCAGTCTGTAAGTCCCCGAAACATGGAAGATACCGTCACCGACCCGCCCACACCCTCCACCTCCGAACACCAGCTCCCCCCAGACGACGTCGCCGCCATCGACGAACTCGGGAAAACCTACGCCGCTCTCAAGGCGGAATTGGGAAAAGCGATCATCGGCCAGGAAGAAGTCATCGAACGCCTTGCCATCTGCCTTTTCGCCCGCGGCCACGCCCTGCTCATGGGTGTCCCCGGCCTCGCCAAGACCCTGCTGGTCTCTTCGGTCGCTCAAACGCTCGACCTTTCCTTCAACCGCATCCAATTCACGCCCGACCTGATGCCGGCCGATATCACCGGCACGGATATTATTCAGGAATCCGGCGTCGGTGGCCGACGCGAGTTCGAATTCGTCAAGGGACCCGTCTTTTCCAACATCGTCCTCGCCGACGAAATCAACCGCGCCCCGGCCAAGACCCAATCGGCCATGCTTGAGGCCATGCAGGAGCTCAAGGTCACCGTCCTCGGCCGCACCTACGACCTCAAGCCGCCATTCTTCGTCCTCGCGACCCAGAACCCGGTCGAGCAAGAAGGCACCTACCCGCTTCCCGAAGCCCAGCTCGACCGCTTCATGTTCCTCATCGAAGTCGATTACCCAAGCGCTGCCGAAGAAAAACAAATCGCCCGCGCCACCACCGGCTCGGCCGTTGCCAAGCTGGAACACCTCCTCAACGGCGAACGCGTCCTCGCTTTCCAAGCGCTCGTCCGTCGAGTCCCGGTGCCAGAGCACCTTTACGATTACGCCGTCTCGATCGTCCGCAAGACCCGCCCCGCCGCGTCCGAGTCCCCGCAATGGGTCCGCGACCTCGTCGCCTGGGGTGCCGGCCCGCGCGCCGTCCAGTATCTCATCCTCGGAGCCAAAGCCCGCGCCGCCCTGCGTGGACACTACATGGCCAGCATGGAAGACCTCGAAGCCGTCGCGCCCTCGGTCCTCGGCCACCGCGTCATCACCAACTTCGCCGCCGAATCCCAAGGCATGACTTCCAAAAAAGTCGTCGAACGTCTGATTCAAGAAATGCGCCAATCCTGAGATTCCAGAGTCAAGAAACCAGAATCCAGAGAAAGACAGTAGACCATGAGCCAACATAACTTTGAAAACCTCGATGTTCGGAAACGCGGCTGCCGTTTGGCAGTCGATGTCTGCGTGGCATCATATGGATCTAAAGACTTTGCGCTTAAGGATCAGATCCAACGCTCTGCCCTTTCCATTCCTTCAAACATTGCCGAAGGAGCCGAACGATCCAGCGATGCCGATTTCTGCCGATTTCTCGACTACAGTGCAGGATCCTGCGGCGAACTCCGCACTCAACTCATGATCCACCGCGAAGTCTGCCGCGAACTCGGCATCGATCATTTCAAGAACACCCCGGAAATGATCGAGGAAACCCGCGAGATCTCAAAAATGCTCTCTTCCCTACACGAGCGAATCAGCCCGAAGTAATCCAGCGCCTCTCTTCACCCCAACGAACCACCCAACCCCGTCTGGATTCTTGATTCTGGACTCTGGATTCTCAGCCGAATGACCTACGACTTCCTCGATAGCGACCTCCTCTCGCGCCTCGGCTCCCTGCCGGTCGAGTCCCGTGTTCCCATGATGGGAAGCATGGCGGGGCGACACCGTTCGCCGCACCGTGGATCTTCGGTCGAGTTCGCCGAGTATCGCAAATACGTCCCCGGCGATGACACCCGCCGCCTCGACTGGAAAGCATTCGCGCGATCAGATCGCTTTTATATCAAGGAATTCGAAGCCGACACCAACCTGCGCGCCTACTTCGTCGTCGATGCCTCCGGCTCGATGAACTTCGCCGGCCAGGGCGAATCAAAGGTCTCCTACGCCCGCCGCATCGCCGCCTCCCTTTCCTACGTCCTCGTCAATCAGGGCGACGCCGCCGGCCTCTCGGTCTGCACGGAAAAGCTTCACCTCGACGTCCCTCCAAGCCGCCGCCCTGCCCACCTTCAGCGGATCTTCGAAACGCTCCGCACGCTCGAACCGCAGGGAGAAACCGGTATCGTCCCCGCCCTTCACCAGATCGCCGAAAAAATTGGCCAGCGCGCCTTCGTCGTCATCCTCTCCGACCTCTTCACCGAGCCCGAAGGCTTCGCCGAAGCCCTCCAGCACCTCCGTTATCGAAAGCACGACATCTCGGTCTTCCACCTCATGGACCCGCAGGAGTTGTCCTTCGAATTCGAACGCCCCCATCGCTTCGTCGACATGGAAGACGGCACCTCCGTCGTCGTCGAGCCCACCCTCGTCGTCGATGAATACCATCAAGCCCTCAACGAATTCATGAGCTCCGTCCGCGCCAAGTGCCACGACGCCAACGCCGACTACCAACTCGTCCCGACCGACACCGCCCTCGAACCGCTACTCCGCGAGTTCCTAACCGCACGCCTGCCGAAGAAAGGAGGAAGATAAGATGTTCTTCCTTCAATCCGCGATGCTCTGGGGGCTCTTTGCCGTCTCGATCCCCATCATCATCCACCTGCTTAATCGCCGCCGCCACCGGACGGTCCAGTGGGCGGCGATGCAGTTCTTGCTGAAGGCGACCCGCGAATCCCGCGGCAAGAAACGCCTGCGCCACATCCTCATTCTCACCTGCCGCGCCCTCGGCATCGCGGCCCTCATTTTCGCCGCCGCCATCCCGGTCGTGAGTAAGCTCTTCGGACTCGGCAGTGGAAAACCCGATCTCATCGTCCTCGTCTTCGACCGCTCGGCCAGCATGGAGGCCAACCCGAAAAACGGTACCATCCCCCGCCGCGAACTCTCCCTCCAGCGCCTCCGCGATGCTTTCGCCGACCTCGAAGGCACCCGCCTCGTTCTCATCGATAGCGCTTCAGGAAAACCTCAGGACGTCCCCTCGCCCGACGTGCTCGCCGAACTTTCCGCCACGGCGGCCACCGACACCAATGCCGACCTCCCAGGCCTCCTTTCCACCGCCGCCGAGTTCCTCGCCGAAACTCCGGGCCGTGCCGAAGTCTGGGTCGCCTCCGATCTCCAAAGCACCAACTGGTCGGCCGACGACAGCCGCTGGGAATCCGTTCGCGCCTCTCTAACAAGCCTGCCGCAAACGCCACGTGTCCGCATTCTCGCACTGAGCGGCGAGAACGCCGAAAACCAAACGATCCAAATCATTTCCTCCCGCCGATCCGGCACGGACCTGCTGCTCGACCTGCGCATCACCCGCGGCGGCGATGCCAAAAGCCCGCTCAACCTGCCGGTCACCATCAACACCAACGGCTCTCGCACGACCGAAAGCGTGACCATTCCCGGTCAGGAAATCCGCTTCATCAAAACCCTGCCGCTCCCCTCGCCCGATGAAAGCGGCCACGGTTGGGTGTCGATCCCCGGCGATGGCAACCCGCGTGACAACGTCGCCTTCTACGCTTACGGCCCCGCCCTTCCGGTCAAATCCAGCGTCGTCGCCACCGGCGAAGCCGAGAAATACCTCACCCTAGCGGCCGCCCCCGATGGCTTTGGTGGCCAAAGCGTCGAAACCATCCAACCTACCCAAGCCGCCTCACTCGTGACCACCGACCAGGCCGCCATCATCTGGGCGGAGCCCCTCCCCACCGGACCCATCGCCAACGAACTCGAACGCTTCCTCAACGATGGCGGACATGTCGTCTTCTTCCCTCCCGCCGCCGACTCTAACAACTCCTTCCTCGATGTCACATGGTCGACGGTGGGCGTCGCCGCAACCGATCAATTCTTCATCCTCGATAGCTGGAACCACGACGACGGACTCCTCCGCGACGGCATCGACGGCACCCCGATCCCCGCCGAACGACTCCGCGCCGTCAAACGCCGCATTCCCGAAGGAGAAGTCACCGTGCTCGCCCGCTGGGACGACTCCCAGGCATTCCTTGCCCGGCGCGTCGTTGGTAAAGGCACGGCTTGGTTCATGGGCTCAATTCCCGACTACACCTGGTCGAATCTCGGCGACGCCGATGTCCTGCTACCCGCCATTCAGCGCGCCGTCGTCGCCGGTGCGGATCGCTTTGATTCCGGCTACCTCGCCACCCTCGGGAGCTCCACCGCCCGGACGAAGCCCGATGAAATCCGCGAGCGCCTCGACGACTACGGCACCGACGCCAAAGCCGAACCCGAATACCTCGCCGGCATCCAAAAACTCGGCGAGCGAACCCTCGCCATCAACCGTCCCGCCTCCGAAGACATCCCAGACATCATTGAAAGCAGCGCTCTAACAACTCTGCTCGAAGGCACCGACTTCTCGCTTTTCGAAGACACCAGCAGCTCCGGCCGCGAGAACGTCTCGCGCGGTATCTGGCGCGGTTTCCTCCTCGCCATGCTCTTCTTCCTCCTCTCCGAAGCGCTGCTCTGCCTGCCGAACAAACCCGTCGCTACCCACACGACCCCACGCCCTCCGGTCCAACACGCCCGCTGATCACCCGGCACCTTCCCGTGAATTTCAACCTCCATCACCTGCACTTCTCGCCCACGCCGCTCACCCTGGCGCTCGGTCTGATTGCCCTATTGGCCATCGGGGTCCTCTGCGTGATCTCATGGCGGCGCAGCGCCCACAAACTCCGCACAGGCCTGTTAGAGTCCCTGCGTTTCCTCGTCAGCCTCCTGGTCGTCCTCCTCCTTTGGAAACCCGAGTGGCTCACCGTCGTCGATCCCGAGACAAAGCCCCGCATCGCCCTCCTCGTGGACGCTTCCGGATCAATGAGCACCCTCGATGCCGAACTCCCGGAAAGCATCGACGCCAATCGCACCGTCGTTTCCCGCAGCAAGTGGATCGATCAAGTCATCGACGACGGCCTGTTAGATTCGCTCACTGCCGACGGCACCAACGAAGTCATCGAACGCGAAATCGCCGTCCCACCGACCGATGACACCGCGCTCGCCGGCACCGACCTTTCCCAACCAATCATCGACCTTTTAGAAAAGGAAACCAACCTGCGCGCCGTCGTGCTCTGGTCGGATGGCGACTTCAACCTCGGCCAACCACCCGTCGTCGCCGCTCAAAAGCTCCTCCAACGCGGTGTCCCGCTGTTCACCGTCCCCGTCGGAAGCGACCGCCGACTGCCCGACCTCGATCTGATCTCCGTCACCGCGCCCACATACGGCATCGTTGGTGAAAAGGTGCAGATCCCTTTCACCATCCGATCATCTCTCGATCGCGAAGTCCGCACCATCGCCCGCCTCCGCGACGAAGCCGGCCGCGAGCGCACCAAGGAGATCATCCTTGCTCCCGGCGAGGAGACCTACGAGTCGATCCTTTGGCAAATCGACACCGAAGGCTCATCGACCCTGGAACTCTCCATCCCGGTCGCGGAAGGCGAGCGCGTCGAATCAAACAACGCCCGCAAATTCACCCTCTCCGGCCGCCCCGAATCGATCAAGGTGCTGGTCATCGAATCCCTGCCCCGCTGGGAATACCGCTACCTCCGCAACGCCCTCTCCCGCGACCCCGGCGTCGAGCTTTCCTGCCTGCTCTTTCATCCCCAACTCGGTCTCGGCGATGGCCCCGACTACATTCAGGAGTTCCCGGAAAAGCCCGAGGACCTCGCCCGCTACGACGTCATCATCCTCGGCGACGTCGGCGTCGAACCCGGCCAACTCACCAAGGACCAGTGCGAACTCATCAAAGGCCTCGTCGAAAGCCAGGCCAGCGGCGTGGTCTTCCTCCCCGGATCAAAAGGCACCCAGCGCAGCCTGTTAGATAGCCCGCTCGGCGAGCTCATGCCGGTCGTCCTCGATACCGACAAGCCCGAAGGCATCATCGATCCCGTCGCCTCCCCACTGGAACTCACCGGCGAAGGTCGCGGCTCGCTCCTCACCCTGCTCGCCGACACCGAGGAGACCAATCCCCAAGTCTGGCGCTCACTGCCCGGTTTTTACTGGCACTCCGCCGCGCTCAAAGCCAAAGGCGGCACCGAAGTCCTCGCCGTCCACGCCAACCGCCGCACCAACTTCGGCCCCACCCCGATCATCGTCACCAGCACCGCCGGCAACGGCAAAGTCCTCTACATGGGCATCGACTCCGCCTGGCGCTGGCGTCGCGGCGTGGAAGATAAATACCACTACCGTTTCTGGGGCCAGGTCGCCCGCTGGATGTCCTACCAGCGAAACATGGCCGCCGGTCAGCGCGTGCGACTCTACTTTTCGCCGGAGCGGCCCGTCCCCGGCGACACCGTCACTCTCAATGCCAACGCCTTCGATGAAAACGGAGCACCTCTCGAAGAAGGCAGCGTCCTGATCGACGCCCTCCTCCCCGACGGCAGTTCGCAGCGCATCAGTCTTGAAAAAAACGACACCGCCTGGGGTTCCTTCACCGGTCGCCTCAAGATCGACCAACCCGGCGAATGGAAACTCACCGCCCGCATCGAAGGCAGCGAAACCGACGCCGTCGAAGCCACTCTGCTAGCCCAAGGCATCGAGCTCGAAAAAATCGGCCAACCCGCGCGACCCGAGGTACTTGAAGAAATGGCACGCATCGCCCGCGGCCGCATGCTCAACGCCATCCAGCTTCCCGACCTCATCCGCGAAATCCGCGCCCTCCCCGAGCCACGGCGTATCGAGAATCGCCTACCCCTCTGGTCTCACTGGCTCACGATCACCCTCGTCATCCTCCTCCTCGCCATCTTCTGGACCGGCCGGAAGCTGAACGGAAACTTCTAAACCAAGGAGCGCAAGGAGCGGTCGGCTTGCAGCCACCGGGCACCCCTAGCGAATGGAGCGCGCGACGCTGTCGCGCTTATCAACCCCGGCGACCCACCCTCGAAAAAATCACCTCACCCGGTGCCAAAACATCCTCCCTTCGGGATTTGCAAGTCCCCGCTCCTTGGCTGGACGGGCCCCACGAAAAACGCCACCTTGAGGCATGCCCCGCGCCCTTTGCATCGTCCTCGACTCCGTCGGCTGTGGTCACGCCCCCGATGCCGCTGACTTCGGCGACGCCGGCTCTAACACACTCGGCCACCTCTTCGCCCGCATCCCCCACTTCGAGCTCCCGAATCTCGCCTCACTCGGTCTCTACGAAGTCATGCGCTCGCTCAACCCCGAATTCCCTCTCAGCTCGCCTCTTCTCAAGAATGTCGACCACAGCTCCATGTGCGAAACCTCCGTCGGGAAGGACACCACCACTGGCCACTGGGAGATCGCCGGAAACGTCCTCGCCGAACCCTTCGCCACCTTCGAAAGCTTTCCCGATAATCTGTTAGAGGAAATCGCCACCGCAGGAAACACCACCTTGATCGGAAACGTCGCCGCCTCCGGCACGGAAATCCTCACCCGCCTCGGCGAAGAGCACATCCGCACTGGAAAACCGATTCTCTACACCAGCGCCGACTCCGTCCTTCAGATCGCCGCGCACGAAGAACACTTCGGCCTCGAACGCCTCTATCAACTCTGCCAAACCGCCCGCAGCGTTCTCGACCAACGAGGCATCCGCATCGGCCGCGTCATCGCCCGCCCCTTCATCGGCGGAAACGCCTCCAATTTCCAACGCACGTCAAACCGCCACGACTACTCGCTCCAGCCTCTAACAAGCATCCTCAACCGCCTTCAAGACGCAGGAATCCCCACCATCGGCGTCGGCAAGATTTCCGACATTTTCGCCAGCTCCGGCATCAGCGAATCCCATCCCACAAAATCCAACAACGACGGCATGGCGACCATCGACCGACTTTGGGCCGAGCAAAAAGAAGGCTTCATCTTCGCCAACCTCGTCGACTTCGACATGCTCTACGGCCACCGCCGCGATCCCGAAGGCTACGCCAACTGCCTCCGCGAATTCGACGCCTGGCTCGGCGGCTTCCTGCCAAAAATCGGCCACCATTTCCTCCTCATCACCGCCGACCACGGCAACGACCCCTATCACCCCGGCACCGATCACACCCGCGAGCAAGTCCCCCTCCTCGCGGTGAATGCACCCGACGCCCTCGTCCACTCCCCAGACTTCACCCAAGTCGCCACGCTAGTCGGCAAGCATTTCAACCTACCCCAAGACTAAAACTCAAAGGGTTCGTAGTTCCACCTTCAGGTGGTCGAACGAGGAATAGAGTCCACAAACCCAAGAGACCATTCGAACCGCCCGAAGGGACCTACCGTCGCCCTCAATCTCGCCAAGCAATTCCCGCTGGACACGTAAAACATTTGTTATAACGTAATCCCATGACCTTGAAAGTAACCAACATCGGCAATTCGGCGGGAATCATCCTTCCCAAGGAGCTACTCGAAAAACTTCGGGTAGGAAAAGGCGATCAGCTTTTCATTACAGAAACTCCCAATGGCATCGAGCTGACACCTTACGACGAAGAGTTCTCCCTTCAAATGGAGCTCGCGGAACAAATCATGCGGGAAGATCGCGACGTACTCCGGAAACTTGCTCAGTAGAGTCCATGGACGAGCCACTCTGGATTAGCGTCAAAGTCGCTCTCGCTCTGCACGCTCGACAAGTCGCCGAGCACGGTGGCGAACCCGGAGTGAGAGAACCGGAGCTTCTCGCCTCTGCGATTGCCAAGCCACAACAGAGGCTTCACTACGAACCCTCATCCTCCCTCTTTCAGCTGGCAGCCGCCTATGCGTCTGGAATCGCCAAAAATCACCCATTCGTCGACGGCAACAAACGAACCGCATTCGTCGTCTATCGACTCTTTCTGCTAAGGAACGGACTCACTCTTTCCGCCTCGAAAACCGAACGTTATCTCTCAATGCTCCAACTCGCAGCGGGAGAACTCAGCGAAGACGAATTCGCCAAATGGCTGAGCGAAAACACAGTGCCAATCTCATGAACCTCCACATCCCCACTCTCATCGGCCGCAAGCGCGACGGCGAGCATCTCCCCGCATCCGACATCCCCGCCTTGATCGACGCCTCCGCACGTTGATTCGGCTTCTCCTATGAAAACACGGTGCCGTCAGCGCTGATTGGAACCTCGAATCACTTCGAAGTCGCCATCGCCCCTCCGGTGGGCCAACAGTAATCCACCACGCACCAAGTTCCTCTAAAACTCGCCACCCAATCCCCAATCCCTCACCTCAACGGAGCACAGCCCTCAGTCACGAAGCGCTCCCGCTCGTAGAGCCCGGAAGGAAGCCTCGCCAGTGGCTCACGTTCATCGGGAACAAGCCGCCGAACCTCGACAAAACCCGCATCCCTCATCAGCTCCATTAGTGCATCAGGCTCATAGAAATACCGATGCCCCCATGAGCGCTGCAAGTGATTGACCACGTCCCCACGATTTCCCCGCCCCTTCAGGAAAGCGCCCAGATACCACTCCACGTATTCGTCCTCCTTGCCCACAATCATCCGCCCGATGAACTCCAAGTTCACGCATGATAGGCGCAACGAGCCGCCCGGGGCCAAGACGCGCCTGAGCTCACGGAGGATCAAAAGGAGCCTCTCAGGCTCCACACGCGGAGCCAGGTCCTCCGACCAGATCCAATCGAGGACTCCATCCTCAATCGGCAATTCCCCAAGCTCCAGAAGCTTCACCACCCTGATACCAAGGCAATTCCCATCAGCCCTCGGGTAGTCGCCGATCACCAAGCCCTCCGCTCCCAAATCAGGAATCTCAACATCCAAATCATGACGATCCACCAAGCGGAGAATCTCCCGATATTCCGCGATTGCTCTTAGCAGCTCGGCATTTCCCAGATCCATCCAGACTCCTCTCACCGCCCGCACAACGTCCTCCTCAATCGTCAAATCCCGGATCGCTCCTGATCGAATCAACTCCCCAGGATCTCCCCATCCCGACTGCCTGCTCTGCTCAATCAGACCGTAAGCATCCAATCGCCGACCAAAAAACTCTTCTCTCCCCGCTGAGGAACTCAACTCGTAATAACTCACCACTTTCAACCTCTCAGCAGGAATCCACGCAAGCATCCGCCTGATACGGCCAAGTTGCTCAGCCAGGTAGTTCCCACGGAACGTCTCCCATCCCGCCTCCATTCCCGACCGCCAAATCGCAAGTGGATGGCGAAGCAGGACATAAACCTTATCCGCACGCCCCGCAAGAAAGCGCCCATCATCTGGAATCACACTACACGACAAAATTTCGAATCAGAGGTCGTCTGATAATCACTTCAAAAAACTCAGAGAGTGCTTCGGCGAAACGTTGCGGGCGGATCAGCATGCGGTGGAGGCTTTCGAATCCTCGACGGAAGATGCTCTTGG
>CAZVMS010000236.1:0-31886 GCA_964628795.1 uncultured Haloferula sp.
GTTCATCAAGCTCGGATTTGATAATCATATACTTGGCACGGAGCCGCGATACCTCTTGTGGATTCGGCATGCCAAAACCATACTAAAACTATTTAACTTTCCCAAACTAAATCGGTAGTTTATTGTTTAGCGGGTCCTTAGGGCGTCGGGATTGATCAGTTGCAGGGGCAGCAGTCGCATCCATCGCAGGGGCAGCAGGCGATACCGCCGCTGTCGCCCGGGCCGCAGTCGAAGCATCCATCGCAGATCGCTCCTTTTCAGGGGGGCTACTGGGTTTGCCTTGATGGAGGGGCGGGCATCACCTACGCCCTCGGGCCGCTTATGGCTGAATCGACTGCTACTCCTGCCGAACTGAAGCGCGAAGTCGCTCGTCGGCGCTCGTTTGCGATCATTTCCCACCCGGATGCGGGGAAGACGACGCTGACGGAAAAATTTCTTCTCTACGGAGGGGCTCTGAATTTGGCGGGCAGCGTGACGGCGCGGAAGAACCAGCGGGCGACGACTTCCGACTGGATGGAGTTGGAGAAGCAGCGGGGGATTTCGATCAGTTCGACGGTGCTGCAGTTCGACTACAAGGACTGTGTGGTCAACATCCTTGATACGCCGGGTCACAAGGACTTCTCGGAGGATACTTATCGGGTGCTGACGGCGGTGGATGCGGCGGTGATGGTGGTGGATGCGGGTAAGGGGATCGAGGCTCAGACGCGGAAACTGTTCGAGGTTTGCCGCAAGCGTGGGGTGCCGATTTTCACCTTCATGAACAAGATGGATCGGCCCGCTCGTCCGTCGCTTGAGTTGCTGGATGACCTTGAGAACGTGCTGGGGATCCATGCGTTCCCGCTGAACTGGCCGTTGGGTGATGGGCCGCGGTTCAAGGGAGTTTACGATCGTGAGAAAAAGCAGGTGCACCTTTTCGAGCGGACTCCTGGGGGGGCGTTTAAGGCGGCAGTAGAAGTAAGTGATATCAGTGATCCGGCAGTGAGGGAAAAGCTTGATTCGGATGTCTATGATCAGGTGACCGAGGAGTTGGAGTTACTCGATGGTGCGGGTGCGGATTTTGATCTCGCGGCGGTGGCGGCGGGTGAGTTGACGCCGGTGTTCTTTGGTAGTGCGGCGAACAACTTCGGGGTGCAGCTTCTGTTGGATCGCTTCATTGAGTTGGCTCCACCACCAGCGGCGAGAACGAGTGCGGGCAAGACGATCGAGCCGGAGTCGCCGGAGTTCTCGGCCTTTGTTTTCAAGATCCAGGCGAACATGAATCCGAAGCACCGCGACCGCGTGAGCTTCGTGCGGATTGTGAGCGGGAAGTTCGAGCGGGACATGAATGTCTATCACACCCGCACGGGCGATAGGGTTCGGCTATCGAACTCGATGAGGCTTTTCGCGCAGGACCGGGAAACGGTGGATGATGCCTTTGCGGGCGATGTGGCCGGCTTGGTTGGCAATCACGATTTCCTGATTGGAGATACGCTTTCGACAGAGAAAAGCCTGAGCTTTGATGAGATCCCCCGCTTTGCTCCGGAGTGCTTTGCGTGGTTGAACAATGCGAGCACGGCGAAGTTCAAGCGCTTCCGTGCCGGGCTTAGTCAGATGCTCAAGGAGGGGGTGGTGATGGAGTTCACACCGATCGAAGCGGTGGGGGCGTATGTGCCGCTGTTAGGGGCGGTGGGTCCACTCCAGTTTGAGGTGCTTCAGCATCGATTGCAGGGTGAGTATGATGCCGAGACGCGGCTTGAACATGGCTCGTGGTCGCTTGCCCGCTGGTTGAAGAAAAAGGAGGGCGAAACGAAGGAGGATGATCGTCCGGAGATGTCGATGGGAGTCACCTTGGTGCGTGATTCCAACGGATACCTGGTGGCCCTGATTTCAAGCGAGTGGGTGCTGAATACCTTTGCGGAAAAGAACATGGACTGGATCGTGAGTGATTCGCCGTTTCCGCCACCCTTCGAGTGATTTTGTTAGAAGCGGAGGCTTGAGCTCAGGGAGAATCCCTGCTGGGTGTGGGCTTCGTCACGGAACTCGGCACGGTAGAAAATCCCGGCGCTGAGATCCTGGTTGACCTGATAGACAGCTCCGAGTCCGAGGAAAACCGAGCTCGAGGAAAGGCCGTCGACTCCGGCGTAGATCGGGCGGCCACCGCTAGTGAAACGAGCATTGAGCGTGTAGCCATCATCTCCGAGGCGTGCATTGATGCCGATGTTCCCCTGAACGAGGAGCTGGCTGGTGATGTCGGCTTCCGCAAGCAGGCTGAATTCGGCGAGGCCGGACTGGTGGTTGTTGCTGCCTACTTGGAGCGCGATGGGCGATCCGGGACCCGTCGCGGTGAACTCGCTGAAGGAATCGACCGAGCCGCTGGTGAAATGCAGGCCGACGGAGGGAGTCAGACGAAAGCGCTCGGTCTGATAAAGCCTGCCCTCCATGGTGGCGAAGATTTCGAATGCGTCGGAGTCGGCATCGGAGAAGCCAACGAGTCCGGGTGCCCATCCGGCGTTGGTCGCGGAGGCGCTGGTGCGTCTGCCATCAAAGCCGTAGCTGCCGTAGGACATACCTGCGGTGAGACGAGTCTGGCTGGCTTCGTTGATGATCAGGTCGCCGATCAAGCCGAGCGACCAGCCGGTGCTGTCCGCATCGATCAGCGAGCCTTGCACGCTTCCCTCGTCGAGGGCCAGGTAGGCGGCGATTTTCAGTCCGTTGCGCGGCGCGATGCGGGCCCCGACGAGGAATCCCCAGCTGCTGAGGGTATAGTCGGCGGCATTGATCGAACTGCCGCTATCAACGGTGAAGTAGTCGGTCGCGGCGAAGAGTTCCCACGCGGGCGCTTGGCTGGCCAAGATGGCATCCTTGGCGCTGGATTTGGCGTTGGTGTGGACCTTGGCAGGAGGAGCGGCGAGTGCGGGCGCAGTGAGTGCGCTGCGCTGATGGCTGCGATTGGCCTGCACCGCGTAGTCGGCGAGTCCGGCGTAGGGAGCGGGGGAGAGATGGTTGAGCAGCTGCCGGTTGAGTCCTCCGGGTGTGAAGCTGGCGTCGAGCGCCCAGAGCAGGTCAGGGTTCGATGCATCGGCGATGCCGCTGGTGAGATTGTATCCGGGGTTGAAGCCTGGGATGTTAATAACATTACGGGTGCCGGGATCAATGACGTCGTCGTAAAGGGCGAGCCAGGTCGAAGTCTGCTCGGCACTGGCACCGGCGAGCGCGCCGTTTGGACCGGCGAGGTTCCCGAGTAGGTTCAGATTGCCATTTCCGGGGTTGAACCAGACCGCCCCGTCGAGATTCTCGGTGAGCGAGGTGATGTTGCCGGAGTAGCTGGAGGCGCTGACGAGATTGATCGGGGAAAGCGGCGAAAACGTCGGGTTGCCACGCTGGGTGAGGTCCAGCGCGCCGTCGAAATGGGCGTTTCCGGAAACCATGATGTGGTCATTGCGCATTCCGCCCACTTCGAAATGAAGATTGGCGGTGGAGGTGTTGGCAAAGTTGCCGGTGACAGCGAGTGAGCCGATTCCGCTCTGTCCTCCTGGTGCAATGTTCGTGGGGTTAATCAAATCGCCGATCCAGTGCCCGGATGTGGGACCAGAGCTGGTGAGCAGATCATACCGCTGGGTGCCGCTGGCGACGAGGGCAGCTCCACCTCGGATGTTGACATGGGAAGTCAGGGTGCCGAGGATGCCGGTATTGGTCAATTGTCCGGACGCGATCTCGATGGTGTTGGCGGTCGTAGTGCCGCTGGTCTCCACGGCTCCATTGCTAACCAAGGATTGGGTGGTGAGGTTGCTTTCGACAAGGGATCCGTTGTTAAGCTCAGCGGTGGTGGTGACCAGGGTGCCTTCGTAGTTGACGTAAGAGGATAGTCTGCCTCCATTGGATAGGTAGGCGCTGATCGTGTCCTGTGTGCGGATACTGAGAGTGCCGGCATTGGTCAGCGCCATGTTGCTAGATAATCCGTCGTCTCGAACGGAGACTCTAGCACCGCTGGCGATATCCAAAATCGGGCTGATTAGTTGTCCTGGGAGATCGAGTTTTCCACTGCTGACGACGGCGAGATTGGTCACGACAGTCCCACTGATCATGGCGCCGCGACCTGTGTCGGAGATGTCGAGTGATCCGGTGTTGAGATTGCCGTCAATGAAGGCATCGCCTGTAAGTTCAGTGATGTCGGCGAATAGAGTGCCTGCTCCATCGGTGAGCTCACCGTTGTTGGAAAGATACCGAGTGACGGTGTCATCGACCTCCATGGTGAGCCTGCCGTTGTTGGTGAGCACCGTCGAGTCGGCGAGGCCGCCTGATTGGTTGATCAGGTGACCCCGTCCATCGATTTCGATATCGGGACTGGTGAGTTGACCACTGCTGAGCGTCAGGGTTCCGCCTCGGATTCGTGCGCTGTCGGCAATGACTTGGCCGCTGATTTCGACGCTGCCGGAGCTGTTCAGACGGGTTGTCTCGAGGTTGCCTGCGACGAGGGAGCCGTTGTTCAATTCGGCATCGCTGGCGACCAAGGTGCCGCTGCTTGCCATGAGGGTGCCATCGTTAGAGCGGTAGGTGCCGATGGTTTCGCGCTGGCCGACCACCTGCAAGTCGCCGGAGTTGGTCAGGATCATGTCATCATTGAGGCTGCCGGTGGCAGAATCGATCAGCGAGCCCCCCGGAGCGATCGTCAGGCTCGGAGTGGAAAGAGTGCCAGCCAGTGTGAGAACGCCGCTGTCGATGCGGCTGGTTCCGGCGGTGACGGATCCTGATTGGCTGATCCATGAGGTGCCGTTGGAGGCGAAGGTGTCGGCATGCAGGGAACTTGTAATCTTGGAGTCGCCGTTAAGGACCGTCGCAGTAGTAAACAAGGTTTTACCGTCGAAGCTCTGCAGGATGCCGCTGTTAGAAGTGTAGCTGGTGATGGTTTCCGATACACCGGCAATGGTCAAAACACCGGCATTGGTGAGAATTGTATCGTCCGGAAGCCCGCCTGACTGGTTCCACAGCCCCGATGCATTTGAGATATTGATGACATTGCTGGTGAGGGAGCCTTCCAGAATGAGGGTGCCATCTGCGACGACGGTCGTCCCCGAATACAGGTTGTCGCCCGTGAGGACGAGTCCGCCGCTGCCGTTCTTAGTCAGGCCGGAGCTGCCATCGAGAATCGAGTCGATCGTCAGTCGTGCCCCTTTTCCGTCCACCTGAATGAAAGGGACGCTGGCGGTGGAGTCGGGGGACAGCGTGATGGTTGAGGCGTTGATGGTGTAGTCGGCTCCGTCCTGAATGATGCCGGTGGTTTGGACCGGGTCGAAGACCGTGACGATGCCGCCGGTGGCGTCCTGAAAGACGGCGACATCATCGACGCCATCCTGCCAGAAGGTGTTTCCCGCAGGCGCGCCGGGGCTGGTGTTCCAGTTCTTGTCGCCCGGAGTGGTGCCCCAGATGCCGTCGCCACCGGCGCCGCCCGGGTTCCAGTATTGGCTGGTCGCGGCGAGGCTTGGTTGGATCGACTGGCTGGCGAAAAAAAGGGCAGGGAAGATGCGCAGGCCGGAGGGAATGTTCATGAGAGGAAAAGAGACTGGGAGTTAGTGGGAAGGAGGGCGATCGACCTTCAGGCGCATGAAGGCCTTCGGGGCGGTGCTTAATGGTAGGCTAAAGATGTGTTCACCATCGATTCCAGTATCTGGAATGTCGGTCCAGGTCCCGGGCAGCATGCTCGCGCTCCACTCGGCTCCGTAGATCACATCTTCCTCCACCCAGGCTGGCTGCATGAAGCGGATCACAAACGAATCATCGATGACTTTTCCCTGCGGCACTTGCCCGGCACCGGGCACTCGGGGGTCCGGTCCAAAAGCATATTCGAAGAGACTCGCGAGTGCATCGGGATCAATCGCCCCGCTGGCGACTCCGGAGCGCCCTGTTTTGGCTCCTGTTTCGGCGGCCGGTAGTCCGAGCAATGCGACGCTGTGTTGGGCTGCGGCTCCGTTTGATAGGAACATGAATCGAGCGCCCGACGCTACCGCACTCATGTCAAACATGAATGGAGCCGGGCCAGTGATCGTGCTATTGTCGCCCAACTGCCCCTTGGAATTATCCCCCCATGCAGCCAGGCTGCCGTTGGTGAATCGCAGTAGATTGTGGTCTCCGCCAGCCGTAAGGCCTGCAGGCAGCTGGCCCGGATCTAGTCCGTTCAGATCGACCGCCAGCGGGAGCAGGCTCGGCGTCATGTCTGGTGTCCCGAGTTGTCCGCGCTGGCCGTCTCCCCAGGAAGCGAGCGTTCCATCCGCACCAAGGGCCAGGCTGTGGGCTCGGCCGGCGCGGATGGCGGTCACGGTTTTCCCGTCGAGCACTCCCTTTGATCCGATCTCCACCGGTGCTTCGCTCATGGTGTTAGATCCGTTGCCGAGCTGCCCGTGCTTGTTGTATCCCCACGAGACGAGGGTTCCATCAGTGCAGAGTGCCAGGGTGTGGTATTGGCCGGCAGAGAGAGAACTCACCCGTTTTCCGGCAAGCGCGCCACTCATGTCCAGTGCCACAGGAACGGTGGTGCCGACGGTGGTGCCATCGCCAAGCTGGCCCTCGTCGTTGTAACCCCATCCCACCACGGAACCGTCATCGCAGCGTGCGAGGCTGTGATAGGCTCCGGCCGAAACGGCGACGACGTTCTTGCCTGCCAGAGCTCCGACGGGATCGACCAGAACCGGCACTGGGCTCACCCCTTGGCCTGCGTGGCCCAATTGACCGTGGTTGTTGTATCCCCAAGCCGCAATGGTGCCATCCGCACAAAGAGCCAGGTTGTGAAATGGCCCGGAGGAAATCGCGACGACGCTTCGGCCAGCGAGTGCACCAGATTGATCTACAGCTTCTGGCAAGCTGCTATGGGCCGTGCCGCCGTTGCCGAGTTGGCCCTGCGCATTGTATCCCCAGGCAGCGAGAGTTCCATCGGAACACAGGGCCAGAGTGTGAAGGTAACCGCTGGATACCGCCGTGATCGTCTTGCCAGCCAACACGCCGGAGGCATCGACCGGGTTGGGCAGCAGGTGGTTCTCGGAAGCGCCGTCGCCCAGCTGACCGTATTGGCCGCCTCCCCACGCAAGCAGCTCGGTGGCCGCCCACTGGAGCACCAGGTCGTTGCCGCTGCCGCCGAAGTAGTTGGCGACAAAGTCATAGTTCTGACCCTCGAATTCCAAGCTTAGTTTCTGTCCCTGTGCGAGGTTCCCGAAGCGTCCATGCATGAATCCAAGGCCGGTGTTGTCGACCATTGTCAGCACGCTTCCGGGGACTGGTTCGTGCCTGAGGGAAAGGTTCACGTCATAGCCGCCGGTGGAGAAACCGTTGGCGGTTACCGGGATGTCCGTGCCGGAATTGAACACGAACTCCAGAGGCAGGCGGTTGAGCGTGATCACATAAGTCATGGTCGTGATGCCATCCTCAGCCGTGACTTGGGTGGTAAGCGTGTTGTTGCCAACTTCCAGATTGATCGGAGCGCTGGCGGTTCCGCTTGTTACCGCGAGGCCGTTGATCGTGACGCTCGCATCGGACAGTTCGGTGGTCGGTGTCAGCGTTACGCTCTCCGTTGTGAACGGCACGGTGGCGATGTATTCGGTGGTGGCCGTATCAAAGCCCGGAAGCATGGCACCGTCGCTCAGCGAGAGTCCTGCGAGATTGGCATTGAAGTGGAGGGCTCTGAAGGTGCGCAGGATGCCGTCATTTCCAGCGGCGAGCAGGTAGCCATCCGAATAGCTGAGTCGGCCGCCGGCATTGAGTGTTTGGAGCAACTGCCCGTCCTCCAGATTGAAGATCCAGGTTCTCGTTTTGTTAGAGATCGCCAGGCGGTCGTTGAAAATAATCGGCTGGTCGATCAAGCGGTGATTGCTGGAGACCTCAGCGGTCGTCTGATAGACAGGTCCCGGGCTGCCATCGGCAAGCGCATAACTGAGCACGGCGTTGTTCTTGATCGCAAAAACCCGCTTGGAACCAATCGCCGGACTGCCGATGAATGCTGTCGGGTTCCGCCAGCGGATGGAGGCGGAGGGGAGGTCAATGCAGACCAACTCGGTCGTGCTGATCACAGCCGCCGAGTCACCGGTCACTGCCGAGACGGTATTCATGCTCCAGCCACGCCAATCCCAGCCGGTATCCACCGACCAACGGACGGTTCCATCCAAAGGATTCCGTTCCTCGAAAAGGCCCGCCACCCAGGTAAACAAGCGCTCGCTGGAAATCGTCGGCGTCCAGTTGTCGTATTGCCCCATCGACTGAAAGAAGCGCTGGCTTCCGTCCAAGTTGAAACCATACACGCCTCCATAGGCTCCGCCGTTGATGAAGGCGCCGAGATCGCTCACCGCAGGGGCTTCGTAGGATTCCCATTGGGCGCCAAAGGATGCGGCCCAGAGCTGTGCCCCGGTTTCCGCATTCAGGCTGAATAATTGCGGACCGACGGGGTCGCTTGTGCCCTTGCCCCGCTGGAAATAGACCCGTCCATTATAGACCGACGGCGGGTTGCTGGAGTTGCTGCTTGGGATGGGAAATGACCAAAGCCACTCGCCGGTTTGCAGGTCCAGCGCCTGGGCCGCGAGTCCACGGGCGAATCGACCGATCGGCACCACGAAGGCCCGCCCATCGGCAATGGCCGCCCGGTTGAGGGGCGTTGCTTCCTGCACGGTCTTGGACCACGAGGGAATGAAATGGGTCGTCTCCAAGGCCGCCGGGTGACGCCCCGTGTGGGCAGGAGAGCCGCCGAAGGTGGGCCAGTCACCAGCAAAGCGGTCGGCCGGACGAACGGCGGCGGTCACCTCCGCAGAGACGACCTCGCCAACCACATTGGATACCCGCACGCGGTAGCTGCCCGCATCGGCAAGGGTCACTTCCCCAAGAGCAAAACGATCACTGGTGGCTCCGGGGATCGGATCTCGGTTGAAATACCATTGCCATTGAAATGGGCCAGTACCGGATACGGCGGCGAGCAAGAGCATCTCCTGTCCGACACCCAAATCGACTCCCACGGGTTCGGTGGTGAGGACCGGCAAATCCGTCTCGGCAAGAATGCTGAGCCGATAGGTTCGCAGCGCTTCCGCTCCGGCAGCGTCTCTCACTCGGATCTGAACTTCGCTGGGCTCATCGCCTGCACTGGCTGGTGTTCCTGAGAGAACCGCTTGGCCATTGCCTTGATCGACGAGGGACAACCATGCCGGCCCTTTGAGAAGCTCCATGACCAGTCCCGCGTTGCCATCTGCGTCTTCGGCACGCACCGGGGTCGCAATGGCCCGGCCTGCGACGACCTGAGTCGATAATCCTGTGACAAAACGCGGCGTCTGATTGGCGTCGGTGCTGATCCGGAAAATCCTTGCGGGCTGGTTGCCTCCGCCGGCGACCGACAGCCAGTGGTCGCGCGCTGAGAGTGCTGAGCCGAATCCCGAACCCGTTCCGGTAGGGGCGATGACGGGTCCGGCGACCCAACTGCTGCCGGACTGGCGGAAGGTGAAAACAGCTCCGCTTGTATCTCCGGCATACCTCGAATCGGTATCACCAATGAACAGTTGATCGCCGATGAGGGCTAGACTGCTGCCGAAGCTAAAGGAACTCCCGGTTACCTCGGATCGGTCAATCGTTGCGGACACCACCCACTGCTGCGATTGATTTCTGGTGTAAACCACGACCGCATTGCCGCCACGCGTGGCCATCAGGTTTCCCGAAAGGGCAAGGGCTTGACCGGAGTTATTTGAGCTCGTGGCACCGGGAATGGAGATCTTCTGCGTTTGGACCCATCGGCCATTGGTGGTGGAGCGGGTGAATGCGTAGAGGCAAGGAATCCGGTTGTAGGATGCCCCCCTGCCAGGTGCGGCAATGATGGCTCGGCCACCCTCCATGGCCATTCGGGAGCCAAAGCCGTCGCGCGCCACGCCGTCGCTGGCACCGAAGATTTGCACGCGGAATGCCTCTGGCTCGGTGATGTAAGCAGCGACCCGTCCGACAGCGCTGTTAATGGTGTTCGTGCCGAGAAGGAGCAGGTTTCCAGAGGCAGCCACACCGCGGCCGAAGCCGTCGTTGGTGACAGGATTCGGTAACTCCTGTGCTCCCCCGTGGTTCCAGTAGCCAAGATCGCCAGGTCGGAAAAGATAGGCCGCACCGCTGTTGGTGACCGTGCTGCCCTGGACGGGAAACCCGGCGATGGCGATACCCGCATCCATCGCGATCGCCTGTCCAAAGGGGTTCTCAAAGGTGTTTTGATTGTCGGTTTGGAGAACTTTGATTTCCTGCACGGGACTCGCTGAGCCGCTGGCCGGATCAAAGTCATAGACTTGGGCGAACCCATGGAAGCCTAACAGCAAGTGCCGATCCGCCAGTGAGGCGGCAATCGCGGAGGAACCATTGCTGACCTGAGGCAGGGCGGCAGCCTGCGGAAACTCGATTCCAAAAGCGTTCACTTTTCCGGTGATCGTGCCGCCACTGGTGACGGCATCCACTCTCCATGAATGAAACCGACCAAAGCTCAGTGGCGACGGCAAATCGTAATAGGTGTTGGTAAGCGTGGCGACCGGGCTGGTCATCGCGGCCAGAGCAGCGGCGTCGGCCGCGATGAAAAAGCGGTAGGAAGTCGCGCCCTCCACGGGTGACCAGGAAATTCGGGCTGGGCTGGTTTTGACCACTTGCCCCGGGCGGGGATTTGCTCCGGGCAAATCGGTGATGGTCGCTACCGAAGTGGAACTCAGGCTTTTCGTGGTGGGATCGAACCGCAGGAGATAAGCGTCGTTGGCGGAAAAAGCTGCGATCTTGCTGAGGAAAGGAAGGGCCGTCACCGGGGTGGCGCTATCACTCCACCAGATCGCACTTTCACCCACCGCGAGGTCCCCGGAGTGGTTGGTCGCATAGACCTCCGCATTGGAAGGCATGTTGGTGATGATATTGAGGTCTTCATCCATCGTCCGTCCCAGCCAGAAGAGGCGCTTGCCATCGCCGCTTAGGATCAGATTGCGGGAGCCGTAGCCAATCTGCGGACCGGTGATGGCTTTCACGAAACTGTTATCCGCGATGTCGTATTTCGCGACGACGGCACCCGAGCTGTTGTTGTCGCTGTGATAGTAAAACGCACCCGTCGGATCCGCCTGGCCGTCTCCTTCGCGAATGGACGATTGGGTCGCGAGTTCTTCCCCAGTGGCTGCATCCCAAAGCCGCATTGATACCCATTGATCCTCTCCTTCCGTCACCAGCCTGCCGTTCGGAGTGATCTCCAGCTTGTAAACATCGTCGCCCAGATTTAGCGACGGCAATTCGGTCCAGGTTGCCACGTCGATCACCCGGGTTTGCGAGTAGCCCCAGTTTGAAACGTAGAGCCGCTCAGTGAGCGGGTCCAGGTCGGCATCGGTGGGCGCGAAACCAATCGGCAGTGTCCGCAGGATGGTGGCGCTGGAAGCATCGATCTCTAACAGCTGGCTGAATCCCTCACCAGCCAGTGAGGTGTTGATGCCATAGACCACCGGACGGTCGGGGTGGGGGACCAGCTTGGTGAGGTTGAAGGTCACCACGGTCAATTCAATCGGCACGGTGAACGATTTGCCAGCGGCCTGGAGGGTGATGGCACCATTCTGGGGGCCGACGCTTAGACCATCCGAGGAGATGTCGAATTGAAGCGAACCCGGAGTCGTTCCTGAAAGATTGCGCAGGGTGATCCACGGGGTGGTGGTCGATGCCGTCCAGGCGGTCGGTGCCGCCGCGCTCATGGTGAGCGTCTGCCGGGGCACCGGTGAGCCTTGCGGTGTGGCAAGCTTCACGATGCGCGGAGTCACATCCACCGTGGCGATGCCAAACGACCAGGTATTCCCCTTTGATGTGCTGGAGAATCCGTTCATGTCGACCCGCCAGAAGTAGGTCGATCCGAGCCCCAGCTCGGGCAGGGCCCCGGTCCAGCGGGTGGAGGTCGTGGTTCCGAGAAACTCGCCGGATTCTTTGGTGGCGTTGGCCACGGCCTCGGCGGTGGCTCCGAAATAGACATCGTAGGAAAGCGCGGTGGCTTCCAGTGACCACGACAACTCTTGGGCAGTGCCGATCACGGTGGCAGCGTCCGCGATGCCGGGAGTCAGGCCGCGCGGCGGCAACACGGCAATGGTGGAGAGATCGACCACCGACATCGAGGCACCCTTGAACAGGTAGAGCTTTTTCTGATCGCCGGAAACCGCCTGGATTTTGGTATCCACCGGCAAGGTTGCCAGCGTCTGGCTGCTGCTGCCGTTGATCGCCTTGGTATTGGTGAAGAGAATCTCGCCGTGGTAGGTGGACTCCACGATTTCCTCGTTGAATTGCATCAGGATATTGAGATCCGGATCGAAGACCCCACCGTTCCAGAAAACACGGGAGCCGTCACCGCTGATCGCCACCAGACGAGATCCGTTGTAGCCAGCGGACTCGACCCGTTTGGAGGTGAGTTCCGTGATGACGTCGCCATCGGTGTCATACTTGTTGAACGTCGCCCCCGATGAGTTGTTTTCACCGTGGTAGTAGAAGCGCCCGGTCGGTTCGAACACCCCGCCGCCTTCGCGGGTATAGCTGGTCGCCAGCTTTTCGCCGGTCGCGGAGTCGATCAGGAAAAAATTGATCCACTGATCTTCCTGCTCGAGGATGAAGCGACCCGCACGGCCTGCCGCGACCACATAGGCATCGCCACTGTTCGTTCCATTGCCGCCGGAGCCGGCGTATTGATAATTTCGGACCTCCTCGAGAGTGTTGCGATCCAGCGTCCGCAGCAGGCCGGAGTTCCAGTTGGTCACATAGATGCGGTTTTCCGCGTAGTGGACGCTCAGGCTGGTGACCGATTTTCCCACCGGCACCGCCTTCACGATCTTGTTGGTGTCCGTATCCACGCGCAGCAGGAAGGACGGCTGGTTGGACGTAATGCTTTCCTGGGAAACGACATAGACATAGGGCAGATCGCGGTCGGCCTCAGCGATCATGAAATTCGCGGCATGGACTTTCAGCGAAACCGGGATGCGCACGGAGGAACCGGAGCTGACGACAACGACCTCACCCTGATGGATCCCGGCGTTCAGGCTGGAGGCATCGATCGTGACCGTCAGGGTTCCCGGGGTGGTCCCGCCCGCCGTCACGGAACGGATCCATGAAACGTTTTTCGTTGCGGTCCAGGCCTGAGGTGTCGTGGACTCAAGCGCGATGCTTTCCAGATGCTGGGTGACCCCTTGCACGGTCTCTGCCTCAATCGAGCTTCTGGAGAGGGCGAGTCTGGAAACGGTGAACGAATACAAGGTTCCGGGCCCCGCGGGCTGTCCGGCGGAGTTAATCGGAGCCGCCCGCCAATAGTAGGTCTGGCCAAGCGTCAGCGGCGTGGAGAGCGCCATCCGAATAGCGTTCGCCTCACCCTGATAGAGCGGCGAACTGACGGTGGCGGCCTCCACTTCGCTGCGGCTGGTGCCCAGATAGACCTGATAGCGGGTGATGCCGGTCGTCGGCAGCCATTTGAGTTCCGCAGGCTGGACCACCGTGGCCCCGTTGGACGGCTTGATTTCCAAGCCGAGACGATTGGCCCCGAGCGTGCTCACGAGGTTGAGCCAGGCGATGGTCTTCGTGGACTTGTTAAAATACACCAGCGCGGAATAATCCGGCAGCACGGCCTGAACACTGCTGGTGGCGGCCAGCGTGTGCAGGATTTCGCCGCTTCCCCCTGCGTAGATCGCGGACGAGCCGATCGCAATTTCGCCACCCGGCGAGATCGAATGGATCTCGTCCGGATAGATCACCGGATGCGTATTCAAATCGGACTGATCGACCACGCGTTCCTTGATCACCATGCGGGAGCCATCCCGGGAAAAGAGAATGGGAGTATCAGGCTCTCGGTTGTAAATGGTCGAATCGTAGACCGAGCTCTGGACGAAGTTGCTGAGGGTGCCATCGGCATTCACGGAAAAGCGGACCAGATGAGTGCTCGTGGACCCTGTTGCGGGTCCGTATTGACGCCATCCAAAGAGCCTGCTGCGGTCGGGAGTGAGGCCAATGTCCCCATATCCGTTGTTGTTGCTGGTATTGGGTGATGAGCCATTCTGTGAGCTGAAGGTCTGGAACACGCTGCGGGTGGCGGTGTCGAAAACACGCAAACGTGGTCCCCATTGCTCGTCGACATAGTAGACGATGGAGCCTTTGCCGCACTTCACATGTCCCCCGACATCGTCATTGCCGTTGCTGAACTGGCTGAGCGGGATGGTTTCCGTGACCGTGAACGTGCTGAGATCGATCCGGGAAAGCGAGGGCTCGGTGGTGTTCACGACCACGAGTTGATCACCACTTTCCGTGAGATCGAGATCGCTCGGCTCCTTGCCGACGTTGACCACCCGCACGATCTGTCGGGTCAGCGGGTTGATTTCGAGCACCTGACCGGTTTCCTTGGCGTTTTGGTTGATGGCATACACCACCGGGCGCTCCGGGTCGGCCAGGAACTTGGCGATGGAAAGCGGTTGGATGACGGGCTCTGTCGCCATCACCGAATCCTGTCCGAGGCAAAGGATCGAGGCCACGAGAAGGGGAAGAACCGTGGTCAAAAAGCGGGACGTCAGAGGAAATTTCATGGCTGGAAAGGGTGGGTTGTTCTTAATGAGCGGACCTGCCTAACAGATCCGTGGCGGAAAAGGCAGGCAGAACCGAAAGGGGAGGGACGAAAAGGGCGGGGAGTGGGCGCAGATCGTGAAGTCTTTTGCGGGAGAGCTTAGCGTCCGGGTTCGAAGTCACCACTCTTAAGTTTTGCGCGTCGCTCGCGGATCAGGCGGACGACGAGTGAGGTCCAGCCGGTCTGGTGGGAGGCTCCGAGGCCTTCCCCGGTTTCGGCATGGAAGTATTCGTGGAAGAGCAGAAGGTCGTTCCAGTGAGGGACCTTGCTGTAACGATGGGCGTCTCCGAAGCAGGGCCTATTGCCATCTTTGTCTGGGAGGAAAAGTGAGATCAATCGATCGCAAAGATTGATGGCGATTTCACGTAGAGTGTGCATTTCTCCCGACCCGGTCGGATACTCGAACTTCAGGTCATCGCCATAGAAGTAATAATACCTTTCGAGGGCTTCGATGATCAGGAAGTTGGTCGGGAACCAGATCGGTCCGCGCCAGTTCGAGTTGCCGCCGAACATGTCGGTCGGGGCTTCGCCCGGCGTGTAGCGCACGTCGTTGGTCTGTTTGCCGTGGGTGAAGACAAAGGGGTTCTTTTCGTGGGTCTTGCTGAGTGATCGGATGCCAAACTCCGAGAGGAATTCTTCGGGGTCGAAGAGACGTGTTAGAGTTTTGCGGAAGCGGTCGTCGGTAGGGATCGCGAGCATGCAGCGCGCGGAGTTCTTTTCGCCTTCGACTTTGCGAACGCTGATGTATTTCAGCAGATCGGGTCGGTTGACGAGGAACCAGTCCATCCGTTTGCGGAACCCGGGGAGGGAATCGATGGTTTTCTTTTTGAGAACCGTGACGGCGATGACGGGAAGCAGGCCGACGAGTGAGCGGATCCTCAGGGGGACGGGTTGGTCATCGTCGAGGATGAGCTTGTCGTAATAGAATCCGTCTTCTTCGTCCCAGAGGCCAGTGCCGCCGAGCGAGTTGATGGCGTCGGTGATGTTGACGAAGTGCTCGAAGAACTTTGATGCGATGTCTTCATAGGCGGGCTTCTTCGATGCGAGCTCGAGCGACATGGCGAGCATGACGAGGCAGTAGGATGCCATCCATGCGGTGCCGTCTGCTTGGTGCAGGGTGGCACCGTCCGGGAGGCTGTGGGAGCGGTCAAAGACTCCGATGTTATCCAACCCGAGGAAGCCGCCACCGAAGACGTGGCGTCCTTCGATGTCTTTGCGGTTGACCCACCAAGTGAAGTTGAGGAGCAGCTTCTGGAAGCAGCGTTCGAGGAATTCGATGTCGCGTTCGCCCTTTGGGTCGGAGATTTTATAGACTCGCCAGACAGCCCAGGCATGGACGGGAGGGTTGACATCGGAGAAGTTCCATTCGTAGGCGGGAAGCTGGCCATTCGGGTGCATGTACCATTCCCGTAGTAGCAAGATGAGCTGGTTTTTCGCGAAGTCGGGGTCGACGGCGGCGAAGGGGATCATGTGGAAGGCGGTGTCCCAGGCGGCAAACCACGGGTATTCCCACTTGTCGGGCATGGAGAGGATGTCGCGGGCGAAGAAGTGACTCCAGTCGTGGTTGCGACCTGTTAGGCGTTCGGCGGGTGGGGTGGAATTGCGGTCTCCGTTAAGCCAGTCTTCGACGACATAGTAGTAGAACTGTTTGGTCCAAAGAAGCCCGGCATAGCCTTGGCGGAAGATCATGGTTTCCTCGGGTGTCGTTCCCTGAGGGATGATGTCTTGGTAGAAATGGTCGGCTTCTTCGATCCGCTCGGCGAAAGTTTCGTCAAAATGATCGAGGCCGACGAGGTTGTTGGTTTCGCGCAGGGAATTCAGTCGGCAACGAACGGTGACGGACTCACCGGGAGGAATGACGAAGTGGAGTGCCGCGGCGGTTTTAGTGCCGTAGGGGGAAGGGGAGACGGCGTTCTTTTCGTTATCGACGAAGAAGCGGTGAAAGGCGTCCTTGGTGTATTTGGTGGGGTTTTTGGTGCCGTAGACCACCTCTGAGTTGGTCTCGTTCTCGGTGAACAACCAGCGCATCGGCTTGGTAAGGTTCGGGGAGTCGACGTGGAAATGGTAATGGCCGAGCTTTTCGTGGCTGGCGAGGACGGGTTTGCCGTCGAGCTGGAGGCGGGGTTTGATGCGGGGTTCTTCGCGTTCGTTTCCCCAAGTCCAGACATTGCGGAACCAGAGGGTGGGAAGGACGTGAATTTCCGCAGGGTCGGGGCCGTGATTGGTGACGGTGATTCGCCAGAGGAGGTCCTCGGGAGTACGCTTGGCGACTTCCTGGACGACGTCGAAGTAGCGGCCTTCGGCAAAGACACCGAGGTCGGCGAGTTCGAGTTCGGGCTCGGTGCGACTGCGGCGACCGTTTTCATCCCGGATCTGGATGTAGGGGTATTCGCACTGGGGGTATTTGTAGAGAGCCTTGGTGTAGGAGTGGGTGGGGGTGGAATCGAGGTAGTAGTAGCACTCTTTGACGTCTTCGCCGTGGTTGCCTTCGTGGCCGCCGAGTCCGAAAAGGCGCTCTTTGAGGATCGGGTCCTTGCCATTCCAGAGGGCGGGGGCGAAGCAGAGGCGGCCCTTGCGGTCGGACCAACCCTGCAGTCCATCCTCACCCCAGCGGTAGGCGCGCATGCGTGCGTGGTCGTGGGGAAAGGCACCCCAGCTCCAGCCGCTGGCGGAGTAGTCTTCACGGACGGATCCCCACTGGCGCTCGCTGAGGTAGGGACCCCAGCGCTTCCAATTTTTTTCGCGGTTCCGATCTTCGGCCAGACGTTGCTTTTCGAGAGGCATGCGAGGAAGGAAAAGCATGAAGCGGGCAAAGTGGCGAGTCCGAGTCGAAACTTATTTGATTGCGACCAAGGGTTTCCGGCTAGCCGTGGCTTCTGGTGCTGGGGATAAGGGTTTTCGAGTTTGGGGCTGTTAAAGATTTTGCAGACAAATGACCGAATTGGCGGCATTTTGCCTGTGAATGAAGGTAGGAGTGTCGAATGAGTGGAAGCAGTGGTTGTCCGAATATGGTCACCGACTGCTCTTGTTTGCGCGTGGCTGGGCACCCTGCCGGGAGGATGCGGAGGACTTGGTGCAGGAGGCGATCATCCGATTGTGGAACTTGCAGAAGGAAAAGGGTGGCACGCCTCCGGATCTGCCGCTGGTTTTTTCAACGATCCGCTTTTGTGGGCTCAATCGGCATCGCTCGGACAAGCGGCGGCGGAAAAGGGAGGAGTCGATCATTTACCTGAATGACTTCGAGGACGTCTGGCTGGATCCGGCGGTCGAGGAGGATGAGGAGGCGCTGATGCTGCGCCGTGCGGTACAGGCTCTCAGTGACAAACTGCGTGAGGTGGTGACGATGAAAATTTGGGGTGGTCTGACCTTTGCTCAGATCTCCGAAGCGCTGGCCATTTCACCGAATACGGCGGCATCCCGCTACCGGTATGCCCTGGAACAACTGGCGAATGACATGCGCCGAGTGAAGGAGGAACGCTATGGAAACGCCTGAGTCCATCGAACGCATGCTGGAGAAGCGACTGGTGCCATGTGCCTTCAGCGTGGAGGGATCGGCGGCGCTGGAATCGCTGATCGATGAGCTGGCGGGCGAGGCTCCTCGGACTTCGGTCAAGTGGGGGCGCTATGTTTTTGGAGCGGCCGCCGCTGCGGTGGCGATGTTCGTAGGGATCGCGGTTTCGATTCCGGCGGGCGAGGTGCCAGTGGTCGCGGAAGTCGAAACCCTGTTTTCCGAGCGGGGTGAAGTGGTCCTGATTGAAGGGGTGGAAGGAGTGATTTCCGCTGAGGAGAACGATGGCCTGCTGGCGGATGCCGACGGGTCGTTGCATCGTGCGTGGCACGTGCAGGTGGTGAGCGAGGAGCGCTTTCACGATGAGCAGTCGGGCCAGGAAGTCCGGGTGGTCTCTCCGCGGGACGAGCTGGTCCTTTTGCCGGTGACCTCTTTCTAAGAGATTCAGTATGCGCGCAGTCCTATCATGGTTCTTTTTGCTGCTATTGTCCCTGCCGCTTGCGGCGGATGAGAAGGAGGCGGATGATGCTTTCTTGAGTCCAGCAGAAGTGGCGAAGGCTCCCGTCGTCGCAGCCCCCATGCCATGGCTTGGGCTGGAGGTTCGAAGTCTCGATGCGGCGACGCGTGCGCATGCCTCAGGTGTGCCGGATGGCGTGGGTTTCCTCATTAAATCGGTGACGGAGGGTGGGCCGGCGAAGAGTGCTGGATTGCGCCGCTATGACGTCCTTTGGAAGTTTGAGGACCAGTTGCTGGTCAATGAAGCGCAGTTTGCCACGCTCCTGAATCTTCGAAAGGTGGGGGAGAAGGTGAATCTGTCGGTCTTTCGCTGTGGCAAGAAACTTGAGCTGAGCCTGGTGCTCGGGGAGTCTCCCGAGGGAACCCAGGTCGCCGGGATGTCTGCAGCCGATCTGCCGCTGATTCCCAATGGAGTTCCCGGAATTCCTCAGGTCAGAGTGACTCCTCACGACCGGACCGCCGAATTGACCCGGGCCGATGGCAGCTCTGCGAAGCTCTTTTACAAGGGGGAAGAGGCCTATGTGACGCTTTTGGGTGCCGATCAGAAGGTGATTTATGATGGGCCGGTGAGGGATGAGGGACGTTTTGCGGTGCCGGATGACTGGGCTCACTCGATCGGGGCGATGTTCCGCAGCCTCTACAAGGCGAATAACCCTGGTTGGGAGCCTCGTCGACCCCGCCCAAGGGTGGTCATCCCGGCCGATCAGGGTCAGCGCTGAAGTTTTTATCAGGGAAAATGACCGGATGGGCCTTGCGTTTTCCCGCAGTGGTTCGCAATTTCCTCTTCGCGATGCATCCAGACCTGCAAAAACTGCTTGAAGCAGAAAGAATCAATGAAGCCGTAGCCGAACGTCTGGACAAGGTCTCTCCAGGGAGCTTCCTCCTTCACAAGTCATGGGGTGCCGGTAAGGTGATCTCTTGGGATCTCGCCACCAAAAAAGTGACGATCGATTTCGAGCAGAGTAGCGGACAGGTCATGGACCTCCAGTTCGCGGTCCAGAAGACCGAGCCGCTCGAAGACAATGACTTCCGCGCCCGCAAGGTCGAGGAGCTCGAGTCCCTGCGTGAGCTGGCCAAGTCCGATCCGGTGGCCCTCGTGGTCCTTCTTCTCGAGAGTCACGGTGGAACCATGACCGTCGATGCTCTGGAAACGGAGATATCCGGAGCGGTGGTCGAGGCCAAGGCATTCAAGAAGTGGTGGGAAGCCGCCAAGCGCTTGCTCCGCGAGAACAAGCGGGTCGTTGTGCCAGCACGCCGGACCGAGGCTCTGATGCTTCGTGATGGAGACCTCACGCCAGCTCAGGCTCTCGTCGCCGACTTTGAAGCGGCTCGTGACTTGAAAGGCATGTCCAAGGCTCTTGAGGCGATCACTGGTGACGTGGCCCTTTTCAAGGAAGATCCGGAGTCTCTGAAGCGTCTGCTCGCTGTGATCGATGAGTCAGCGAAGAAGGGAACCCGCATTCACCTCGGACAGGTGCTTGAGTTGCTCTCCTTGCGCGATGGCCTGATCAAAGCCGTCGACGTGCTCGAGCACTCCGACGAGGCCCTCCGCCTGGCGAATGTCCTGCTTGCCGAGGAATCGAGGCTCGCCGATGAAATCGGTGCGCTTCCCTCGGCTCGTCAGCGGGCAATCTACGAAGTCTTCCCGGAAGCTTTCGGTGATCGCTGGGTAGAAATGCTGACGACTATTTTCGACAGCGTCGGCTCCCGAGGCGTTTCCGAAATCGCCAAGCTGCTCCATGAAAAAGGCGAGATGAAGGCGCTTGAGGATCATCTGATTTCCGCGACGGCACGCCGCTCACTTGGTCCGGATGCGCTCGTTTGGGTTGCCCGCGAGCGCAACGGCATGGCCAAGAGAGTCTTCGGTCCCGATGTCGGAGCCTCGATTCTGGCGCTGCTTGAGACCGATCACCTTGCTGACGGTCCACGGACTACCACGCGTCTTCAGGCACAGCTTGGCGACGACAAAAAGCTCTTGGGTGATCTCGTCAATTCGATGGGCGCGACGGAAGCACGCAACTTCGGCCGCCGCCTGATGGAGTGCCCGACCTTTAACGAGCTCGACCGCAAGTCGCTGATGGCCCGCGTCATCAAGGCTCGTCCGGAAACGGGTGAACTCGTCAGTGGTGAAGTCAGCAAGCGCCCTGAAGCTCTTGTGGTTTCATGGGAAAGCCTTGAGCGCAAACAGGCTGAGCTCGACGACCTGATCCGCAATCGGATTCCTCAGAACACCAAGGATATCTCAATCGCCCGTTCCTACGGCGACCTTCGCGAGAACTTCGAATACAAATCCTCCAAGGACATGCAGAAGATGCTGATGCGCCGGAAGAGCGAGTTGGAGAAGGAGATTGAGGTTGCTCGCGGCACCGACTTCAAGGGTGCCGATACGACAGCGGCCAATATCGGAACCATCGTCACCGTGAAAAACACGGAGGGCAAAACGGCGGTTCACACACTCCTCGGTGCTTGGGATTCCGATCCTGAGAAAAGCATCGTTTCCTACCTTTCCGAGACCGGCGCCGTGCTGCTCGGAAGCCCCGTCGGTGATGAAGTCGAAATCCGCGATCACGATACCGATAAAATGGTGATCTGGACGATCGAATCGATCGCCCCTTACAACCCGTAAACCTCACCCCATTCAGAAATCATGGACTACACCACCATTGTTGAAATCCGCGCCCGCCAAATCATTGATTCGCGTGGCAATCCTACCATCGAAGTCGATGTGCATCTCGAAGGAGGTGCCATGGGTCGCGCTGGAGTACCTAGCGGTGCTTCCACCGGCGAACACGAAGCGCATGAACTGCGCGACGGCGACAAGTCAGTGTTCCTTGGAAAGGGCGTGCTCAAGGCTGTTGAAAACGTCAATACCAAGCTCGCTCCCGCGCTTTGCGGCATGAATGCCTGCGATCAGGCTTCGATCGACGCGGCGATGATCGCGATCGACGGCAGCAAGAACAAAGCCGACATCGGAGCGAACGCCATCCTTGGTGTGTCGATGGCGGTGGCCAAGGCCGCCGCGATCCAGCTCGGGATCCCGCTTTACAAGTATCTCGGTGGACCAAACGCCAAGGTGCTGCCCGTGCCGATGATGAACATCATCAACGGCGGTTCACACTCCGATGCACCGATCGCGTTCCAGGAATTCATGATTCGCCCGGTTGGCGCTCCGACTTTCAGCGAAGCGATCCGCATGGGTGCTGAGTGTTTCCATAGCCTCAAGAAGGTGCTTCACGATCGCGGCCTCAGCACGGCGGTCGGTGACGAAGGTGGATTTGCTCCGACCTTTACCGGCACGGAAGATGCGCTCGACACCATTTCGATGGCGGTTGAGAAAGCCGGCTACAAGGTCGGTGAGGACATCACCTTCGCGCTCGACTGCGCGTCTTCCGAGTTCTTTGAAAATGGCGTTTACAACTACGCCAAGTTCGAAGGCGACGGCGGTGCCAAGCGCAATTCGGAAGAGCAGGCGGCTTACCTCGCTGAGTTGACTCAGAAGTACCCGATCGATTCGATCGAAGACGGCTGCGACGAAAACGACTGGGATGGCTGGAAGGCTCTCACCGACAAGATCGGCGACAAGGTGCAGCTTGTGGGCGACGATCTTTTCGTAACCAACGTCGAGTTCCTTCAGAAGGGCATCGATCTCGGTGTGGCCAACTCGATCCTCGTTAAGGTGAACCAGATCGGTTCGCTCACCGAGACCTTCGACGCCGTTGAGCTCGCCAAGGAAAATGCTTACACCGCCGTGCTCAGCCATCGTTCCGGTGAGACCGAGGACAACACCATCGCGGACATCGCGGTGGCGACGAACTGTGGTCAGATTAAGACGGGCTCGATGAGCCGTTCGGACCGGATCGCGAAATACAACCAGCTTCTCCGCATCGAAGAAGAGCTCGGAAACGACGCGGTTTACGGCACCAGCAAGTTCAAGCAGCGTTGATCGCAGGCTGAGATTGTTCGTTTTTCAAAAGCCCGCTGGAGTGATCCGGCGGGCTTTTTCGTTGATTGCCTCCGGCAGGGCACGCCGACTTGGGGGCAAGTCCCCTGTGGGGCGTGTAGAGGGAGACACTAGTTCTCGCTACCTGCTATCTCACCTTCTCCCTCATACACGGTTTTTTTCGCGGCTCGTTTGGTGGGGTTTCGGGAGGTGGCTCGGGCTCTGGAGGCCTACGGCGAAGATAGTTTTTGGGGCTTTTCCCCAAGTTATTCACAGGGTTTGCATGTGATTCTTTGGGCGTCGCGATTTGGGGCACCTTATTCACAGACGACCGCCAGGGTGCGCCTGTCTGGGCAAAAAATGCAAATGTGAATAACTTGGGAAGATCTCTGAATATAGGGTCTAGGATATCACAATGCATTTATTGTTAGTGCTTTAAGGTTTATTGGCGAGCTTTTCACAGCAATCCGATGTGAATAACTGTGAGTATCGAGCTGGGCGGGAGATTTCTCCGGCGAGTCACGAATCCGTCACAAGTCGTTTGAAACGCTGCAATTGGCAGGGCGAAAGAGAAGCCCTTGAGATTCCCTTAGTGGGACTTGTTCACATGTTGCTCGCGGGGGGACCTCAGCTTAGCGAAGGAAGTTCTTGAGCAGTTGGAGCCCGGCCTTCTGGCTTTTTTCCGGGTGGAACTGGGTGGCGAGGAGATTGCCGCGACGAATGGCGCTGGCAAAGCTGATGCCTTCATACTCGGTGCGCATGGCGACGAGCGATTGATCCTCCGGTTCGGGAAAGTAGGAGTGGACGAAGTAGAAAAAAGGCGAGGGGCCGAGTCCGTCCCATTCCAAGTCGGATTCGGTGGTGGCGACGGCGGCATTCCAGCCCATGTGGGGGATCTTGCGGCCGTCTTCGGGGAAGCGACGGACAGTGCCGGCGAAGACCCCGAGACCGGAGCTGCTGGGGGATTCTTCTCCGGATTCGAAGAGCAACTGGTAGCCGACGCAGATGCCAAAAAAGGGTTTGTCTGCGGCGATCCACTTCCGGATGGGTTCGTCGAGTCTGCGGCGGGTGAGTTCGCCCATGCTATCGCCAAAAGCACCGACGCCGGGAAGGATGACGTGGGTGAGGCCCTCGAAGCCATCGGGCGTGGAAAACACGAGAGGTTCGATGCCGAGGCTTTGGACGGCGTTGGCGACGCTGCGGAGGTTTCCGGCGCCGTAGTCGATGATACCCACTTTCATGCCGGACTCAGAGGGCTTCTTTGGTGCTCGGGACGCCTTTGACACGGGCATCCTTTTCGCAGGCTTCGCGCAGGGCGCGGGCGAGTCCTTTGAAAATGGCTTCGGCGATGTGGTGTCCATCGCGTCCGTAGAGGAGTTCGACGTGGATGTTGGCGCGGAGGTTTGAGGCGAGCGCGCGGCAGAATTCTTCAACCAGGGTGAAAGGGAGATTCGGGGCCGAAGGCGTATCCACCGGGGCGCGGAACTCGAGGTGAGGGCGGTTGCTCAGATCGACGACGACTCGGGCGAGCGTCTCGTCCATGGGAAGGTAGCAGCAGCCGTAGCGGCGGATGCCGTGCTTGTTACCGAGGGCTTCGCGCATGGCGTCGCCGATGACGATGCCGGTGTCTTCGACGGTGTGATGAAAGTCGACTTCCAGATCGCCGTCGGCTTCGATTTCGAGGTCGAACAGCCCGTGCTTGGAGAACAGGGTGAGCATGTGATCGAAGAAGGGAATGCCGGTGGCAATCTTCGAAGAGCCCTCTCCATCGAGGTCGATGGAGAGTTCGATACGGGTTTCGGCGGTGGAGCGACTACGCTTTGCGTTCCGGCGTTGCATGCGGCTCCATTGACGGTGGATGGGGGGGCGCTGTCAACGCAGGGAGCAGGGTTTCTCGCCGGAAGACGGGGGCATGGGATGACCGATGCGACAGCGAGCCGCCTGTGCCACGGTTTATTTCGCTGGAACCTTGGCTTCGAGGAGCGCGATGTAATCGGAAGGAAGGCGGGCGCTGCGTGCCGCGGAGATAGCAGCGGTTCCGGTCTGACGATCGACTTCTCCACCGGTCAGGACCGACCAAGCATCGTTCCAGGCCTTGTCGCCATCGGGGATCTTGGATGGATCGAGCTTTTCGAGTTTGGCGATTTCGGTTTCGAGGAGTCGCTTCGTTACCATCATGGGCTCCTTGTGATTTGGGTTCAGGGTGGGCCACTTCACGTTCTCCTCCTTTTCCTTCGCGAGTTTGGCTTCGTAGGCGGCGCTCTGTTCGGCGATGGCTCTTTTGGTGCGGTCGCGGTCTCGCTCATCGATGCGAGCGAGGCCAGCCTCACGTTCTTTCATGCGGGCATCGAAAGTTGCGAGACTGTTGTCGATCGACTTGAGATGGGCCACCATCAATTTTTGGGCATAGCTGCGGGTGTCGAGGAAAGCCTGGCTCGCAACGAACTTGGACTCCAAAGCAGTCCAGGCACGAAGTGCTTGGGTGGGGTCTCCGGCATTTCCTGCTGCGACGACTTTCGATGCCGCGATCTGGGCATCGAGGGGATAGGCGTGTGCGGCTCTCTCGCTTGCCTGGATCATCTTGCCTTCGAACTTCAGTCCTCCTTCGGCGACGACCTTTCGTTCGTCGTCCAGAACCTTGAGAAGTGCGTTCGCGCTTTTGAGGAGTCTCGATTCGGAAAACTCCTTCATGAAACCCTCCACTTTGGCCGTACGCCGCTCGTATTCTTGGAGAGTGAGTAAGTCGGGTGTCGGCACGAGGGTTTTGATTTCCTCGAATGCGAGGGCATCCTTTTTCTCGGCGACGATTTCGAGAACGTCCGTCTTGGGGATTTTGCGTTCGTCACGAATCGTTTTGGTCACTTGGACCTTGACGACGTAGTGATCGTCCTTTTCTGAAACGACTTCACCCTCGAGTTCGGAGCCGTCCCTCATGCGGATGGTGTCGGCTGGTGCGAGGCAGGCAAATGCGGAAAAAAGAAGCAGGGTCGTTGGTTTCATGGTCGGCATGGATGATCGGTGAAACATATTCTTTGTCATGGGGTCTGGAGGAGATTCTTGATGTCCTCCGGCTGGCTGGCACTGATTTCAGTGTCATCTTGGAGGAGAATTTTTACTCCTGAGTCGTCAACCCTGCGACGCACAAAAAGTTGAAGCGGGAGAGTGCGTGCGGCGTTGGCCATTTCCTCCGAGGCATTGGTGCCGACCTTGACCATGGTGTGGTTCCATTCATGGGAGGTGGCGACCAGGCTATCGGTGAAGATGATCGGGAAATTGGCGATGGGCGGAAGGGAATTCAACCAGCCTGAGAGGCTCGGGGGAGTTTGGAAGCCTAGGGCCCGCAGGCGTTGAAGATTCAGCCGTAAGAGGCCGACGGTGGAATCATCGAAGATCATCATGCGGTCCTCATAGTCGATATCGATGACTTGCGAAACTTGGCGAACTTCAAGAAGCCGGCCCTCATCGGTCACGAAATTCTCGGCGAGCAGGGTGGAGAGGTCCTGTGCCCACAATAACCAGTCATCCTCGAGGGTCACGGCACCCAGATCGATTCCTGCCTGAATCGCGACCGCGTAGCTGAACGCTCGTCCGTCGCTCGATCCCTCAGGCTCGGCGTCAGGTCGTTCGTTGAGGAAACGGGCGGCGAGGAAATGTTTGCGGGATGCCTTGCCGAGATTGATGGCTTTTTCCAGCCAGACGGAATTACCCGTGGCTGTGTAGAGGGAGGCATAGGCAGAGGCCATCCGGAAACTTGCAAGTGCGGACGGAGTAGGGTCCGGGGCGGGGCGGGGGACGCGGCTGTCACGTGCCTTGTTCAGCTTTTTGCGGCCGGATTCGATAAGTGAGTGCACTTTGGCAAGCTCGAAGCTGGTGGCCTGAGCGACTTGTTCTGGAGTGATGGCGGAGCAAAGGGCATTGAGCCGGAAGTAGTTACGATTAGGATCCGCTTCCGATGGGAGATTGCCGATATCGTTCAGCTCCGAGTAGCTCTTCCAGACTTTGAATTCATCTTCGCTTAAAACGGATGACACCTGATCGGTGGTCCAGAGCCAGCTTTTGGTGTTCATCGCGTTTGGCTTCTCGTTCAGGGAGAACAGGCCATTGGGCGTTTGGTAATAGGCTTCGGCAAATTTGGCGGCACCAATCGCGACATCGAGGGTGCGTGGGTAGCCGTCGAGTTGATGCATTCGTGCGAAGATCCGTGCGGCCCGGGCTTGGGTTGAGCAGTCGCGGCGACCCATGACGAGGTTCCAGGATGATCCGATGCGTGCTGGATGAATGCCGCCGTCTAGCACGTCGACCATAGCACTGCTGAATAGCGTTTGAACAAAGGCATCGAGGGTCTCACCAAACTTTTTGCGCTGGGATTCCGGCAGCGATTGGTCGTGTCTTGCTAGGGCAAGGGTGTCGAATACACCAAGGGGAAACAGCCCGCCCGATCCAGCCATCGCGTTCACGTCGTCATCATAGAAGCTTTCGATTCTCCGCATCGCGGCCTGATAGCGCCGCTGGCGTTCAGCGACTTCAGGCACTTCTTCATCCGGAGCCGGCAGACCGTCCCGCCGATACTGGGCTTTGGTCGCGCTATCGTTGTTGACGTAATCAGGCGATTCGCTCCAAAGACGGCCGATGACCTCGATGCTGTTGTCGAAGAATGCCAGCGTGTCCCGATCATTTTCGTATCTCAGAGGGTGCCAAGTGACTGGGCTGCCCTCTGGTGAAAGAAGCATGAGGAAAGGAAAGGAAACAGGCACTTGCGATTCTGAGCTCAGGTTGTAGGCGATGAGCCCGGTTTCCCGGAGGAGGTCGATGTCGGTGAGAACCGGGACAAACGAGCTATTGATTTTTTCGATCATTGCCGGACTGCGGTCGAGCGCCTCCAGAGTTTCGAAGCAGCCGTTGTAGCGTGCGGACCCGATGAGCACCAAAATCATCCGCTGCGATTTCTGGGCGTAGTCGAGGACTTCCGGTGACCACGGTTGCCAGTTGATCTTGGAATCGGCCGCGGTGGCGAGAAAGGCACTGGGTTCACCGCTGAGGCGATTCTCCTGAATCGCGGGAACGATTTCCGGCGGGACCTTTTGTTGTGCCTCAGAGGTGGACTCAGATTTGCAGCCGACGAGCGACAGAGCGGTGGCGATTGCAAGGATCGAGAAGGTGTATTTCATGGAAACTGAGTTTTGGAGAGAGGCGCGAAATCGTTCCTCCCGGGACAGGGTGCAGAAAAGGCTTTCGCCCCTACAAGCTCAAGCTACGCTGCGGCAGCGATTTCCTTAAGCTAAAAGCGTGATAAGCATAGCGGTTTCCAGTCAAAAAGGAGGCGTGGGTAAGACCACCGTCTCAATCAATCTCGCCCATGCGTTCGCACGGGCGGGCCTCAAAACCTTGCTCGTGGATGCCGATCCTCAGGGGTCGGTTGGCCTGTCTTTGACGCGCCAATCTCGCTTGTTGTCAGGGTTTTACGACTATTTGGCGGATCCCGGGACGCCGTTTGAAAAGCTTCTCGTGCCAACGCGATTGGAGACATTTTCTCTCGTGGCGAGTGGGCAGGCGAGCGACTACGAAGTCGGTGGAGCCCCCACTGGAGCGCACCTTCCCAGGGTCAGAAGTTTTTTGCGCGCGGTTGAGGCGCGGGGCTTCGATGTATGCATGATTGATACTCCGGCGGGTCTTTTTGGGCTTACGGCCGATGTGATTTGTTCGTGTGAAGCGGTTTTGGTGCCCCAACAGGCCGAGCCATTGGGGATCCGCTCGATGCCAAAAATGCTCGAAGGACTGAATCGCCTGCGGGTGATTCATCCTCGAATGACGGTTCTGGGAGTGGTCCTGACGATGGTTCAGCACGATATGCCGGAGAGCCGCGAATCGGTGGAGGCTTTGCGGGGTCTTCTGCCTGAGGAGTTGGTGTTGCGAACGGTGGTGCCAAGGGACCCGTTGTTTTTGAAAGCAAGTGCAAGAGGGCTTCCGGTTGGGGTGATGGAGGATGGCAGAGGTGCTCTGGCAGTGTTCGATTCCATGCGCGCTGAAATCGAAGCAAAGTTGAGTATCCCCGGTAGGCAACCTCAGATCGGCTGATCATGGACCCGGTCGAGCCATGGATCGATGGAAATGCTGTCCGCCGATTGGCGGCTCAGTTGCTTTCTGCGCCGAGTGAATCGGAGATTTCCGATAGTCCGGATGCCGGCTTTGGACCTGGATTTGAAGGTTTCACCTCAGGCACTGCCGTCTCCGAGGATCGCTTTGGTGAGTCTGCGATATCGTCTCCACCGTTGGCCTCGCCAGTTTCTCCGCCTCCAGTGCCAGTTTATGAGGTAATTCAGGAGGTGACTCCCGAAGTGACTCCCGAAGTGACTCCTGAAGTGACTCCCGAAGTGACTCCCGAAGTGACTCCCGAAGTGACTCCCGAAGTGACTCCCGAAGTGACTCCCGAAGTGACTCCTGAACCGGAGCCACAAGATGCACAAAGGTCAGAGCTTTCGACCTACATTCGGGCCGACCGGGCGGCACCCAAACCTTTCCTCGCGGCTGTTGAGACGAGTGCCCTCCCCGAAGATTTGGAAGAGCATGGTTTCAGGCAAACCCCTGAGCCGGCTGAGAGTCGCTACAGCGAGTCGAGGCGGGGGCCGCTCATGGAGAGGATGGTGCGTTTCCGCGATTGGCTGACCCATCATTCCGGGGCGCGATCGGTCTTTGTGCTGGATCGTGAGGGTCAGCCGGTTCTTGACGACCCCGCTTACGTGAAGCTGCACTTCTTGGCTCGCAGTCTTTCCCAGGCCTATCGACCGGTGCCGGGGCAGCCGGGAAATGTGCATGTCAAGGTGGGCTCGGATGCCTACCTTGTCGTGATCCCGGTTGAGACGGCATTCGGATGCTTGGTGCTCGGTACGGTCCTTCCAAAACCCTTGGACGCTTCTTCCGTTGAAATCGTGGCAAAGGCTCTAGCTGACTCCGCCAAGCCGGGTGGCGGCTGATTACTCTTCGCCGTCTACTTCGTAGAGATCGGCGTTCGAGGCCTGAAACTCGGCTTTTAAACGGACGGTGAGCTTTGAAAGATCGACAATCTTTGTTTCTGAAAATGTCCACTCCCGGCTTTTCCCATCGTGGCCAATGCCGACTAACAGGTGGACGGCGTGGTCGTTGATTTTGAGCGTTTTCGATTTCGGCTCGAAATAAAAGCTGCGGAAGCTGCTTTTCCACGAGCTTTCCTCGACCAGTTTGGGATCGAGGTAAAAGACGTCGCCGCTCGCTTTGTCGACGACTTTGAGGTCGGGGTAGCCGCTGCGCTGATGCTCGCCTTCGCGGGTGGTCGGGATCTTGCAGGTGAGGCCTTCGGTGGCGTTGATTTTTTCTAACAGCGCGTCTTCAAAGAAGCGTGAGCCTTCATTGATGCGCCGCAGTTCTCGAATGGGGGAGCCAGTTTGGCTGAGTTCGGAAGTGGCTTCCTTAAGCGCCTTTTCGATGGCGGTCACGACGCGGCGATGAGATTTCCTTTTTAAATCTAAAGGGATCACTTCCCGGTCGGCTGTGGCGAGGACGATGGTCGGGAATAAAAAGCGGCGGTCGCTGAGGTCTTCATCGAGAAGCTGGCGGACGAGTTGGGCGTCGGCGCGTTCGCGAGTGTTTTCGGTGATCTGCTGTTGCTCCTGCGCGGCCATTACCAAACGCCGGCTTGCCGGGATTTTCCCGGGACGGGTGAAGCTCCATGCCAGCAGCGCCGCGAAGCCGCAGAGGATCAGGATGCCGATGATTTTACCGGCTCTTTTTGGCGGTCGACTCATAGTTCGATTTTGAAGGCCTGGTCGAGCAGCGCTTCTGCCATGTCGAAGTCGATCATGTTGTCGGCATGAATTCGGCAGAGTGGTTTTCCTTGGTGGACGGTCTCGCCGCACTTGACGATCCGATCGAAGCCGACGGCGAAATTCACGCCATCAGTGGCGCGGGCGCGACCGCCGCCGAGTTGTAGGGCGGCTTGGCCGACGAGTCCGGCATTCACCTCGACGATGGTTCCCGTATCTGGAGCGGGAAGCTCGCGGATGATCGGGGCTTTGTGGATTGAGGCGAGCCGGGGCAGGTCGGCGGGGTCGGCGCCGTGGGCTCTAACAATTTCGTCGAACTTCTTGCGAGCGGTCCCGTCGTCGAGCAGGGCTTCGAGCTCGCCGCGGGATGCGGGGCTGATCTTTTCCGCGAGATCGAGGACGAGTTTTCTCAGGTCGGCCGGGCCGCCGCCTTCGAGGCATTCGATGGCTTCGATGACTTCAAACGCGTTGCCGACGGCGCGACCGAGGGGTTCGCTCATGGGGTTGAGGATCGCGTGGACTTCGACACCCATTTCCTTGCCGACGGCGATCATGGAGTCGGCGAGCTTCTGCGCGTCTTTCTCGGTTTTCATGAAGGCACCGCTGCCGAACTTCACGTCGAGCACGAGCTTGTCGAGCGACTCGGCGAGCTTCTTCGACATGATCGAGGCGGTAATCAAGGGGATGGACGGGACGGTGCCGGTGACGTCGCGAAGGGAGTAGAGCTTTTTGTCGGCGGGGCAGAAGCGGTCGGTCTGGCCCATCATGACGACGCCGATTTCGGCGAGTTGCCGCTGGGCGTCTTCGATCGAGATGGAGACTTTGAAGCCGGGGATGGATTCGAGTTTGTCGAGTGTGCCTCCGGTGATTCCGAGGCCACGCCCGGAGACCATCGGTATCCAGACGCCGGTGCAGGCGACGAGTGGGGCGAGGGGGAGGGAGACCTTGTCGCCGATGCCACCGGTCGAATGCTTGTCGACGATAGGTGGGTGGTCTTTTGGATGCTGAAAGACATCACCGCTATCGAGCATCGACTGGGTGAGCGCCGCAGTTTCCTCGGCATTCATGCCTTTGAAAAAGACCGCCATGGCGAAGGCTGACATCTGGTAATCAGGAACCTCGCCGGAGACATAGCCGTCGATTAAGGCGCGGATTTCGGAAGCGTGGAGATGCTCGCCGTCGCGCTTTCGGCCGATTAGGATGGGGATGTGGAGGTTCATGTTATACGGAAAAAGCCGTTTCCTTTCGGCGGCATTGGTTATCAATGTGGTGTGAAAAAACCAACTAGCAAGTGGCTCACTTTGATCAGCAACCCGTCCTCTTCCAAGCCCCGAATCGACCCGAAATCCCAGGGCGTAGGGCGATTGGCTTGAGGCTCTAAATCCCTTGCGATGGCTTGGAAAAAGTTCGCGCTAGACAAAGAGGCACGAAAATGGTCGATTAGCCTCGCCATGAAAGTCAGCCCAAGCGCTCGCCGTCACGTCGCATCAAGTGCCGCCTCACTTCGTATCCGCACCGCCCAAACCCCTGCCGACTGGCAGATCGCCCACAGCATGC
>CAZVMS010000237.1:0-5286 GCA_964628795.1 uncultured Haloferula sp.
CTGAGTGAAATTAAGTTATTGAATTACAACATGTTGCGTCACACCTTTTCAAGGTATTTATTTTATTTTCAATGAATGATTCATACGCAGGCTGCGACGTGTTTTCGGTCGGTCAGCGGCTTTTCGAATAGGGTCAAGCTATCTTTGGGGTTCTGCTCTTCAGTTTTAGCGCCGCCGCCGAAGCGCCATGGAGCCAGCACCTAAAAGCAACAGAATAGACGCTCCAGGTTCAGGAACTACCCGAACTTCGTCGAGGGTGAACGAAAATTGGTCGGTGTCGGCCTCGAAGGTAAAATGCATCGCTTGAAATGACGGCACGCTTCCGCCGGTTCCGAAATTGAGACTAGTGAAAGGGACGGATAGTGTCCCTGCCGAATTGATAGTCACGCGATTCGCGGAGGGGCCGTACACGGCGGATCCACTACCCAGTTCGATTATGAGAGACCCCGAACCTTCTAGTGCGCTGAAATCGAACTCAAAAGCGTTGTAACCTAGGACACTAAAGGGACCTCCTTGCGAATAGGAAGCCCTCAAGTCAAGAGGCGACGAGCCTGTACTCTGCCCATTGACATTGAAAGATAGAGTGCCGGCCGAGCTGTCCAAAGTGCTCGTCATCACTGTGCCTGAAGCCGCAATCCGATCGCTAATCCGAGAAAAGCGCCGCGTTCCGAATGGAGTGCTCACATCCGATGTGATTGAAGTGTCACCCTCAACCGAAAGAAAAAAATCGGCTTCCGTGAAGGAATCAATCACGAGTGTTGCCGCCGAAACGGGGTTATTAGAAACGACTAGTGCAGCTAATGCACAAAACAAGCTATTCTTGTGATTCATAGTTAGAATTGTTTAGGATTAAAGTGGGTGTATCGAAACGGCTGAACTAGGGCGACGGTGCAATCGTCCGAACAGAGCCCTCGCCAATAAAGAGCGCGGAGTCCAACTGATCGTCGCCGACGTCTGCAACAACCAACCGCACCCGATGAAGCTGGTTCGGCGTTACGAACGCATGGGCTCGCAGACGAACAGTGAGTCCATCATACTCAACCTGAACGGCTTGATTAGCTGGCGGCAACGCGGCATCAATCTCATCGTCATCGATATACAAGTGCTCGTTCAGCGCGTCGAGATCCTCGTCAAGGCAGCCGGATGACTCGGCAACGGTGATCGCCGGGTGGACCGAATTCACTGCAACGATGTCGGAGCAGTCGGGCAACAGAGACACGACGACACCGTCAACCGTGAGCATAAACGCATCATTGAAGCAGCCTGACTGAGCCTCGTTGAAGACGAACTCGACGTATTCCTCCGACCCGAATTGAAACTCAACCTCAAGTTGGCCGTTGGCGCAGAAGACATCAAACTCCAGGACCGCAGCATCATTCGTAACGTCTCCGGCCACTCTATCTTCGAGCTCCAGATCCCCTTGCTCAGACCAACGCTGACTTTCGCCTTCGCTAATATCCCCGATATTCCATGTACTGAAGAGCCCCGAGGTGAGAATCACTCCGCTATCGAGTTCGAGTCCGGAGTCGAACCCGTCGACATACTCGTCGCTAGATGCTTGAACGCCCGTAAAGGCCTCGTTGGACGGAGCCGCGGTAGCCTCGTCCACGATATTTGCGACCAAACGCTCGGCAAAGGTCGTTCCTGATCCAGTGCGAACAAATACAGTAAAGTAGTGAGGATAGCTTTGCTCAAACGAAGTGTCCTCGGTAACCACCTTTAGTGTGTGCGTGCCCGGCTCCCAACCAGTGGTATCGATCGTGAAATCGTCAAAAGGTGCCGAAAAATCCGATGCGATCGTGCCGGTGCTAAGATCTTCGGCGATGACTCCGTCAACGTCAGAGGCTCCGTCAGGGTCGCCCTCGGCGTATGAGATAGTAAAAGACTGACCCTGTGTGACGATAAGACCGCTGGCCGGACTCGTAACGCTGATTGTGGGGCGGGCGTTTCCTCCGGTGATGACGACTTGGAAAGCGGAGGCTGTCTCCCCGATTGCGCCTCGCGAATCGTATGCCTTGGCGGTAATATCATGCGTGCCTCGTAGGAGGTTGTATGAGGTCTGCTCCAAATCCTCGATAAGATCGCCAAAAGGTGCCTCGCGGTCGGTTCCGATCAAAATGCCATTGTCGTAGAATTCTACGCGACTGATCGCGTCGCCATCGGGATCTGAGACTGCGGTCGTGAATGCTGCGAACTGTGCTATTGCAGAAGGTGAGGTCGGTCCGCTGGTAATCGTGATGGTCGGAGCTTGATTCGAGCCGACGATCACCCGCCGGACTGCGCTCGCAATGACCGTGCCCGTGCCATCGACGACTGCGGCCTGAACCTCATACTCGCCCTCTGCGTCCGGGAGCCAGACGGCACTACCACGAACGAATTTGATCCCGTCGATCTCGTCGAAGTCGGTGATCTGACCGATCTGCTCCCACGGGTTGCCGCTGTTGTAGTCCCGCTGGTAGATGCGGATCTTGGCTGGAAGGGCGGAGAACACATCCAGATTAAAGGCAAAGCAAACGCCGTCGATCAAATCGACTTCCTGATCTTGTGTCGGGAGAACGAGAAAGCCCCCGTTGTATGGGTCCACCGTCTCGTGAATTCGATAGAACAGCTTGTCGGCCGTGCTCATCAGGCCGTAGGTGATCGTCGAGCCGGTTCCCGGCTCGGCGATCCCGGTATCGAGCCAATTCTCCAAGTCCGGGCTCATGAAGACCTGGTAGTTGTAGTTGACGGTTGTGGTCCAACTCAACTGGTGGTTCGCGGCGGTTCCGACAATCTCAACCTCGATGGGTGCTTGGGCGGATGCTGCAGCAGTCAGGGCGCTGAATAGCGCAAGGCGAAGGAAGCTCTTCACTGGGCGCCTCCTTCTGCATTGCCGAGGCGGCGCTTCGGCTGGACCTTCCAATAGTGAAGCACGATGTCCTCCGGCTGCGGAGGGTTGGCGCGAAGCGCAGCTTCGCGCTCCTGCCTCCGCTGTTCTCGGAGGTCGTAGGCCTGCTTCAATCGGGCGTAGTCACTGCGGTAGAGTTCGTGCAGCGCGGTGATGCCTTCGTAGGCTTCGGTATTGGTCAGGTCGCCCTGTGTGATGCGGTAGGTGCCCAGCTCTGACGGGAGATCATCGGGAATTCGATAGGGAGATTCGGCGGGTAGGTTCGCGGAACTCATTCTCCCAGCCATGAGCAGCGACACGTAGCGCTTGTCGCCCTTCTGGCACTCTGCAAAACCCGTCAGAAGCGTCCAATCAGAATTCGACCAAGCCTGATACTCGGCTCCGTCATGCCACCAGCGAAGGAACGTCGCCCGATCATCAACGACTGTGGCGGATATGAAAAGGTGCGTCGTCTTCGCTGCTTCCTCCAACCATTGTTGCACTCCGGGTGAATTGCGGAATGCCTCGATCTGTTCCGCGCTCAACTGCTGCCGCTCAGGAAGCTTGGGGCGCGGATCAGGCAATCCCGGATCAGCGATGCGATGGATCGTCACCTGCCGGTCGGGAAGCTGAACGACCTTCGTCTCCCGGATCCCCACCGGAGGGAGTTCGGGTTTGGGTGCTGGTGGCGGCGGGGTTCCGTCGGAAAGCTCGCCAACGATGGTGACGGGAGCATCCTGAGCGGCTGCGATCAGTGAAAGCCCGAAGGACGCGACGATGGCGAGGGGGATAAGGACAGGCTTCATCAGTGCATTCGATATGCCAAAGCGCCGTCGCCTACAAGGTGGATATTGTGTGGTGGTCTTCATTTCTTTGCAGAACGTAAAGCGCGTGCACCCCTGCCAGCGAGGGCGCACGTCGATCATGGATAATGGACTGTAATCACGTTAAATCGACGAAACAGAACGGCTGGCAGGGGTTGCACGACGCGTCTTGTTGGCATTCTTTTTTATGGTATTGCCATGTGAGCTTTTAATACGGCAACAACTCCGACGCCAGCAGCCTTGGCCGCTCCTTCAGCAAACTTCTTGGCAACGCTAGCAAATGCCTTCTTCATCTCATACTGATTCTTCTTGTTCTTTGAAGCATCGTAACCTGCCTTGAAGGCTTCCAAAGCATCTCTATTAAAACACGATTGTAAGACTTGAAACAAGCCGTCCGCATCCACCTTGATGATCTCGGTGTTAAAAGAGTAGTCAAATATCTGTTGATGAATCTTAAGCTGTCCTTGAAGCCAATTCTTGGCTAATGAATCTTCGATGATAAGACATATTTTATTACCATCGGCTTCAAGGGTGGCGTTGCTCAATGATGCCAGAAGCCTACCCATGGCTTGATCTTCAATCCTACCGCCGAACTTCAGAGCAGCATCATAACGAAGCTTCTTGATCCTAGCTACAGGAGTCCTTAAACGCTCACTGACCACTTGATTGCTCAGAGAAGCCAAGGGGAGCGATCCCTCCATGCCGTAATGATCGAGCAAATACATGACTAATGCGTCAATATCAGACTTGGAAAGTGATCCTAAACCAAACTTGAGATAAATATTTAAAAAACTCTTCTCAAAATTGCTCATAATAATTCAAGGTAAGCCAGCTAAGCTTGCATCTAATCAGCTTGAAGGAGTTCCCCACACTTCATGCATGTTCTCTTGCCCTTTCGGAACAAAATACATCCTATATCCCATCCTGCCCAGATCGGAGCCCATCCGCCCAGTGTGCATAAGAGCATGATCAAATGAAAAGTGAGCCCACCGCAACCGGGGTTGTAGCCTTTACCAGTAGTCTTTACGGCTACCGGTCCACAAATATAGCAAAATCCTTTATCGATACTGTCACCAGACTTCAGTTTGGGATCTTCATGAATCTGGTCATTGTCTTGTGATGAGGGAAGTTTCGGTGGCAGGTTGCTGCTGACACTGGTCACCAAAATGCCCTGCAACTCTGCCTTGACCTTGGCATTAGCATCGGATTCTGCCGAAATCGACAAGGATACATCCTCTCCTGTATTCTTATTGATCCCTTTTATGACAAAACTCTCCATAATTTGCTGATTCAATGTGCATGGAAAAGTAGCACGAATGCTGCATTAATAGATAATGCAGCATTCATGATATAAGACTTAGTCTAAAATTGTGAATTAGGAAAGAGGATCAGGCATTCATAATCTTCAAATCTCTGAGGATTGTCTTTGCCAAATCTTCGTTAAAGGTTCGTGTGCATTCGCGTCAGGTTAAGGCTAGGATTCCTGATTCTATTGGGGATTTCCGCTTTCGCTTGTCCCGCTTGATGTGTCTGAAATCGGGATCAAATTCGTCGAGAGTTACAAGACTACGAATTTTCAATAGGTAATCCACCAAG
>CAZVMS010000238.1:0-2540 GCA_964628795.1 uncultured Haloferula sp.
CCCCGTTCATCAAGCTCGGATTTGATAATCATATACTTGGCACGGAGCCGCGATACCTCTTGTGGATTCGGCATGCCAAAACCATACTAAAACTATTTAACTTTCCCAAACTAAATCGGTAGTTTATTGTTTAGCGGGTCCATAGTCACGAAAGTCGGTGTCTGGAATTGGTGAAAACAGGTTGCCAGAGCAAGGGATTTCGGTAGTCTTTTGGCGTGTCGCACGTGTTGGTTTATTCAATTTGCTGAGTGAAATTAAGTTATTGAATTACAACATGTTGCGTCACACCTTTTCAAGGTATTTACTTTATTTTCAATGAATGATTCATACGCAGGCTGCGACGTGTTTTCGGTCGGTCAGCGGCTTTTCGAATAGGGTCTTGCTACTTCCGGTGACGAGGGCGACGTGGCTTGCGAGGGATGGATTGGACATGATTTTCGTATCGAAGTTAACAGGAAAAGCTCTGGAGTTTTTTCGTGGAATCGCCGCTGTGCGCCCTGCTTGCAGATTGAAGACAGAATACGTGATTTGGGAACGTTTTAGTTCCGAGTCACCGAAATCGTCCTTTTTGAAATGCTTCTGCTACTTCGAAATCCTCTCTCCTGCGTTCTAAGCTTGATGGCAGGGACTTCAGCGCCGCTGGTTGGTGGGGAAATTTCTTCTGAGGACCGGAGCTTCTTTGAAGGGAGCGTTCGGCCACTGTTGGTGGAGCGGTGCTACGAGTGTCATTCGGAGAAGGCGGGAAAAACCAAGGGCGGCTTGTTGCTGGATCGGCGAGCGGGATGGGAGCTGGGCGGGGATAGCGGGGGAACCGTCCTCAATCTGGAGAAGCCGGGCGAAAGTTTGATGCTCAGAATGATCCATCACGATCCGGACTTCGAGGCGATGCCTCCCAAGAGCAAGCTAGCCGATGAGGAGATTTCGGTTTTGGAAGAGTGGGTAAAGCGGGGAGCGCCGGATCCACGTGATGAGGCGATCGGTGAGGCGGTTTTGGGCAACGATTTCGATTTGGAGGGACGCAGCTACTGGTGGTCGCTGCAGCCCTTGGCAAAAGTTTCGGTGCCGGTTGTGAAGGACGAGAGTTGGCCGCGCACGGATTATGATCGCTTCATCCTCGCCAAGCTTGAGGAAAAGGAATGGGTGCCGGCTGAAGATGCGGACAAGGCAACTCTATTGCGGCGAGCGAGTATTACGCTCACAGGTTTGGCTCCAAGTGTTGAGGAGCTTGAGAGGTTTTTGACGGATACGCGGGGTGATGCGTATGAGAAAGAGGTGGATCGTTTGTTGGCATCACCTCATTTTGGGGAGCGTTTTGCGCGACACTGGATGGATGTCGTCAGGTATGCGGATTCGAAGGCCTTCGAGCAGGACTACACGATTCCTTACGGCAATGAGTATCGGGATTATTTGATCAGGGCGTTCAACAAGGATGTTCCCTACGACCAGTTTGTCCGCGAGGCGTTCGCGGGGGATCTTTTGGAAACGCCGCGGATCAACCCGGAGATCGGACTGAATGAGTCGGTGATTGGCCCCGGATTCATTCTTTCGACGGATGGGCAACACGGTCCGCCGGATATCCACGAAGATGAGGCGAGGATTTTCGATGGGATGATCAATACGGCGACCGTGGCCTTCCAAGCACTGACGGTGTCGTGTGCCAAATGTCATGATCATAAATTCGATGCCATCACCGCAGCCGACTACTATTCGTTCTACGGGATGCTTCGTAGTTCACGTTTGCACTACGCCAATGCCAATTCACTTTCAGACCAGCACGAGAGGGCCGTGAAGGAACTCAAGGAGCTGAAGCCGAAAGTGGTTTCCGCTGTTATGAATGAAGCGCTGGCGAATAGCGCTGATTTGGCAGAGGTGATTGGAGCTGCCGTGAAGCTGGGTGAGGATGCGGAACTTGCGGGTCTGGTTGAACGGTGCCGTAAGGACAAGAGCAAGCGTGCCGGACTGAGGTCCAAGGTGCTTGAGATGGCTTCCAACGATCGCTCGACGGTTGATGCGCCATCGGTTGCCGATTGGTTTCAGTTTCTTTGGCAGGATGACGATCTACTCGAATTGAATGGTTTGCGCCGTGCCTTGATCGGAGAGGCCACCAAGCACGGTCACTCTGGAATCGCTTCATTCAAGTTGGACGAGCGCTTCATCTGGAAGACGCAAGGCGAAGGCTTCGTGCAGATTGACGAACCGGACTTCCTTATTGATCCTGAGTATCCCGCCATCATCCGTGGCGGTTTGAGTGGAGGGGTTGCAAGTGGGCTTACGGCATCGCGCTTGGATGGGGTTCTGCGAAGTGCGGACTTCGTGCTGGATGGGATGCCGATCGAGCTCTGGGCCAAGGGTAGGGGTGCGACGGTCCAGCTGATCGTGAGAAACTATGAGTTAGCTGGACCCTATTCGAAAAGCCGCTGACCGACCGAAAACACGTCGCAGCCTGCGTATGAATCATTCATTGAAAATAAAATAAATACCTTGAAAAGGTGTGACGCAACATGTTGTAATTCAATAACTTAATTTCACTCAGCAAATTG
>CAZVMS010000239.1:0-10420 GCA_964628795.1 uncultured Haloferula sp.
ATACATGAAGGGGCGGAAAATCACTGCTGAAGAATTCGGCGAAATAACCATCAAGCGCAACAAGTTCCATGGTGAGTGGAATTATGAAATTCATCCAAATGAATAGGTGAGTCCGGTAGTTTATTGTTTAGCGCTGCCTAAACCCGCGCCTTCAATGCACCGGTAACCGTGCCTAATCCGTGAGCGAGCTTTGAGCGTGGTTCACCATGTGAACAAGCGTCCCAAGTCTGCTCCTTTATCACATCCAAGCTTTTGTTTCACCATTCGCGCAAAGCCCTTCATTTCTTGCGGCTCAAACAGGGTCGCAAGGCCTCACGAAGAGCCCAAAAGAATCGCACTTCACACGCATTTCGTTGCATGCGTTTCATTTCACCCAATTGGAAAGCCTTTGCGATTTTCCAATTGGGATTCGTCGAAAGCGATCAATAGTCGAAGTGGCCATAGCGCCAGATCGGACAAACACCTAAACACAACGCAAAAATGAAACTCATCCTTCATCCGCTTCTCCTCGTTGGAAGTTCCGCTGGAGCCATTGCCGGCTCGGTAGCTCTGGAACACACCCCTCCGACAAGCTCCAACTCCGGAGACTGGGTGATGGATCTCGTGCGCCCCATGACGAACCCGACACTCTTTGACTTGGCGGTTCCGACCACGAATATTCGGCCCATCTTCGCCTATCATTCCCTCCCGAGTTCAATCAACACCATCGCGGGAAATCTTTCCTTGGGAGGCGATGTTCAAGTCTATGCGCTCCAGTTCGAGTATGCGCTAAGCGATCGTCTTTCGATTGTCGCGACCAAGGATGGCTATATCGACTTCAACCCCGATACCACCCTCAGTGATCAGAGCGGCTTCGCCAACCTCGGCGGCGGATTGAAGTATGCCTTCCTCCTCGATCCCGCTGCCGGTCACGCCCTGAGCGGTTCGATGACCTTCGAATTTCCAACTGGAAACTCGGACGTCTTTCAAGGTGCTGGCGACGGATCGGTGAACCTCATCCTTTCAGGAGTGAAGACCATCGACAACTGGCAGCTCGCAGGAGGTGCCGGTGTTTCCCTTCCCTTCTCAAATCAGCAATCGACGAATGGATTCATCAGCGCCCACGCGAGTTACGAGGTCACCCCATGGTTCATTCCACTCGTAGAAATCAACTGGTTCTCCGTGCTTAGCGCGGGCGATGGTCGCCCGGCCTTCAATGGCCAAGCGGGCGGTGCAGTTCCGGTGATTGCCCAGTTTGAAGGAAACGATTTCTTCAACCTCGGTGCCGCCAATGCGACCGCCAATCGTGATCTCGTCACGGCAGCCATCGGCTTCCGCTCCAGAATCACCGATTCCATCCAGACCGGTGTCGCCTACGAAGTCCCGCTTACCAATGACGAGAACAGCGTCATCGAAAGCCGCCTCACCCTCGACCTCGTCTGGCGTTTCTAACAACTCCAACTACGTTTTTCGTGGCCAAAACGCATGCCAGCAAGGTTGCGAAGAGCCACCCCTAGCCGATCACGGTCGGGGGTGGTTTCTTGGAGTAACGCCACAACTTCTCAAAAGCCCGCAAGGCCGAAACCCAACCGAAACGTTGCGCTGACAACTCGGCTCCGATAGATGAACTGAATGCCATGGCTGAGCCGGATCCTTCTCACCCTGATCAGCGCCGTCATGGTGGTGCCGGCATTTCCGCCGATCCATTGTTACTAACTCGCACTGATCGCGTCGACAACGACTACTCGACCGCCCCCCCCGAAAGGGGGTCGCCAACAGCGCGCCAAGCTTCTCCTCACTCCCAGCATGGATGCCGAGGAATGGACGGCACGCCAGCACCTCCAGCACGCCGAGCTTTTCCGCCACCGCGCCGCAGAGAATGGAAGGTAGCTCCTGGTCGCGGCGAGTTCGGGCCTCACTCAGGTAATCGATCCGAGAGGCAAGCGCGTGGACGCTCTCCTTCTTTTCGAGCCCAGCGGCCTGACTTCCGGAGTCACCACTCAATCTAGCCAAACGATTTCCACCCGTTTTGGCTGGTCGATTGGCGCTATTTCTTCAGCTCTAGCCGCCCTGACGACCATCGCTGCCGTCGTGATCCAAAGCCGGGGTGGCGGGGTGGCGGGGTTGCGAGAAAATTACGCCTGATCAGTGAGACCTTCTTCCGCGAATCCAGCTCATTTCCGACCATATTCTCGGATGAGGTTGCCGATCTAGAGAATGATCGCTTGTATGCCACCGCTATGAGCAATACCCGCCACGAAGAGCTCGCCACATGGGTCGAGCAAATGACCACCCTCTGCAAACCCGATACCGTAGAATGGTGCGACGGATCTCAAGAAGAATGGGACCGCCTGACGCAACTTCTCTGTGATAAGGGCATCTTTACACGACTCAATCCGGAGAAGCGTCCAAACTCCTTCCTCGCCCGCTCGGCACCTTCCGACGTCGCTCGTGTGGAAGACCGAACCTATATCTGCTCGCGCCGCAAAGGTGCCGCCGGGGCGAATAATAACTGGATGGACCCTCACGAAATGAAAGCCCTACTGACGTCAAAGTTCGACGGCTGCATGAAAGGCCGCACCATGTATGTGATTCCCTTCTGCATGGGCCCACCAGACTCGCCGCTCGCCAAAATCGGGGTTGAAATCACAGACAGCGCCTATGTCGTTGTCAATATGAGGATCATGGCCCACATAGGCAAAAAGATCCTCGATCGCCTCGAAGGGGAAGCTGACGACACAATCAATACTGGCCGCGATGGCCACGGCAACTTCATCCCCTGCCTTCATTCCGTAGGCGCACCGCTCGAACCCGGCCAAGAAGACTCCGCATGGCCGTGCAACGAGGACAAATACATCAGCCACTTCCCCGACACCCGTGAGATCTGGTCCTACGGTTCCGGCTACGGCGGGAACGCCCTACTAGGCAAAAAATGCCTCGCCCTCCGAATCGCCAGCAACATCGCACGCGAACACGACTGGATGGCCGAACACATGCTAATCCTCGGGCTAACCTCACCTGAGGGCGAAAAGACCTACGTTTCCGCCGCTTTCCCAAGTGCCTGCGGCAAGACCAACCTCGCGATGATCATTCCTCCCGAGAAGTATAATAAGGCTGGATGGAAAACCACCATCGTCGGCGACGACATCGCCTGGATGTGGCCGCACGAGGACGGCACCCTTCACGCCATCAACCCGGAAACCGGTTACTTTGGCGTCGCCCCAGGCACCTCCTACGATACCAACCCAATCGCCATGGACTCGATGCTCGAAAATGCGATCTTCACCAACGTCGGCCTCACCGATGACGGCGATGTCTGGTGGGAAGGCATGACCAAGGAACCTCCCGCCCACCTGATCGATTGGAAAGGCAACGACTGGACACCAGAAGACGGCAAGAACGGCGTCAAAGCCGCTCACCCGAATTCCCGCTTCACCGCTCCTGCCGAGCAGTGCCCGACGATCGACCCCGAGTGGCAGAATCCTGAAGGCGTTCCAATTTCCGGAATCATCTTCGGCGGCCGCCGCCCAACGACGATGCCTCTCGTCTATCAGGCCTTCAACTGGTCACACGGCGTCTACGTCGGTGCCACCATGGGTTCCGAAGTCACCGCCGCCGCCATCGGCCTGAAAGCCGGCGTCCGTCGCGACCCCATGGCCATGCTTCCGTTTTGCGGATATAATATGGCGGAATACTTCCACCACTGGCTCGACATGCGGAGTCAGGTGAAGCACCTCCCACGTTTCTTCCACGTCAACTGGTTCCGCCTCGATGAAGACGGCAAGTTCCTGTGGCCTGGCTACGGCGACAACATGCGTGTCCTCGAATGGATCGTAAATCGCTGCAAAGGTCGCGTTGCTGGTCACGAAACACCTATAGGCTGGACCCCTGAATGGCAGGACTTCGATGCGGAAGGGCTCGAAGGATTCACCGAGGAACGCTTCAACGCCTGCATGGCTTACAACCCGCAGGAGTGGAAGGATGAGATTCTCAGCCAAGGTGAGCTGTTCCTGAAACTCTACGACCTGATGCCGAAGGAACTCGTCTTCCAACGCGAACTGCTCGCCGCACGACTTTGCTAATAATTTCCCGGTTATTGTTGTAGTTGCTACCAAGGGAGGATGCGAAAGCGTCCTCCCTTTCTCATGTCAAGTCAGGCAGCTAATCGCCCCTTGACCAACGACCAACATGTCGGGTCACGTAGTCATCAACCGACATCGATTGGAATTAAAGTCGCTCACAAGCCACACATCCCCATCCTGCCCGACCTCAATCACCGCCGCCGAAAGCATTCGCTTCCAATCCCTATTAACTTCGAAACCCAAACGAGATCTTCGACCAGAAATCGCTCCTCTTCCAAATGTCGATAAGGAAACACCTTTTCAGATAGGAAAAACTAAAACAAGCCAACAAAGGCCAGCACTATCCCATACCACTTCTCTAAAAATCGATTCATTTGATGGAGAATTTTTAGCCAAACCAATGACCGAACCTAGAAAGCTGGAGATGCTCCGTCAACATCCGCGCATCACCCCAAAGGCCGCCTCGGAATCGCCGCGAGAATTCCGTTGACCCCACCCGCGCCTCCCTTATAGCCGTAGCCAAGCTAAGCGCCTTGCTGACCGAACCTGCCATTTATCGTGAAAATCGCCGTCCTCTCCCGTAATTCGAAACTCTACTCCACCCGCCGCCTCGTCGAAGCCGGAAGGGAAAAGGGGCATGCAGTCGAGGTCGTCGACTATCTCAAATGCCACATGAACATCGCCTCGATGCGACCAAGTATCTTCAAGGGTGATGAGGAACTGAAAGACATCGACGCCGTCATTCCACGCATCGGTGCCTCTCATACTTTTTTCGGTACCGCCGTCGTACGCCAGTTCGAAATGATGGGCACCTACTCAGTCAATGAGTCCGTCGCCATTTCCCGCTCACGCGATAAGCTCCGCTCGCTCCAACTCCTCGCCCGCAAAGGCATCGGCCTCCCGGTCACTGCCTTCGCCCACGACACCAAAGCCACCGGCCACTTGATCAAACTCTGCGGCGGCGCACCGATTGTCATCAAGCTGCTTGAGGGCACTCAAGGCGTCGGCGTCGTGCTCGCAGAAACCAAGTCCGCCGCAGAGTCGGTCATCGAAGCCTTTCGCGGTCTCAATGCCAATATCATGGCTCAGGAATTCATCAAGGAAGCGGGTGGTGCCGATATCCGCTGCTTCGTCGTCGGTGACAAAGTCGTCGCCGCCATGAAACGCCAAGGTAAAGAAGGCGAGTTCCGCTCGAACCTCCACCGCGGCGGCTCCGCCCAGGTCATCAAGTTGACTCCCGAAGAACGCTCCACCGCCACCCGCGCCGCCCGCGTCATGGGCCTCAATGTCGCCGGTGTCGACCTGCTTCGCTCAAACCACGGCCCAGTCATCATGGAAGTGAACTCTTCCCCCGGACTCGAAGGCATCGAAGCCGCTACCGGCAAGAACGTCGCCGGGACCATCATCGACTTCATCGTAAAACACGCAAAATCCTCTAGCACAAGGACCCGCGGAAAAGGCTAAACTCTCGTCCATGCCCCGGTCACCAAAAACTCCACCATTTCAAATTGGAGCACACCAAGTCGCCGCCGGAGAACGAGCCACCATCAAGCTACCCGTCGGCAGCTTCCTGACCCACGAAGAACTCGTTCTCAAAACGATCGTCGTCCACGGAAAATCCCCCGGCCCTACCCTTCTCCTCACCGCCTGCATCCACGGCGATGAATACAACGGCACCGAAATCATCCGCCGTATCCTGCGCCACCCCACATTGCGCAAACTCCACGGTACCCTCATCGCCGTCCCAGTCGTCAACCGCCCCGGATTCGTCACTCGCTCCCGCTACATGCCGGACCGCCGCGACCTCAACCGACTCTTCCCCGGCTCACCCACCGGCCCCCTCGGCTCACGCCTCGCCCGTGTCCTCAGCGATCAACTTCTACCACTCAGCGACGTCGTCATCGACCTTCACACCGGTGCCGTCAACCGCCCGAATCTCCCCCAGATCCGCGTCACCGTTGATGACGACGAAGCCCTCGAACTCGCCAAGTCCTTCGCCCCGCCCGTCATCCTCGTCGCCCCAAAACGCGAGTCATCACTGCGCGGAACCTGCCGCGATCTTGGCAAAGCCGTGCTCCTCTTTGAAAGCGGCGAAGCCCTACGCCTCGACACCCCGTCCATCCGCTACGGCGTCCAGGGAGTCCTCTCCGTCATGCGCCACATGGGCATGCTTTCCTCAAAATACAAATCCGCCAAAATAAAGAACGCCCCCATCGTCTCCACCAAGAGCTACTGGGAACGCGCACCCCGCGGCGGAATCTTCACCCCGCTCGCACCCCTCGGCCGCGTCGTCACCGAGGGCAGCGTCCTCGGCTTCATCGCCGACCCCTACGGCACCGCCGAAACCGAAGTCACCTGCACCCGCTCCGGCATCGTCATCGGCCGCACCAACGACGCCACCGCCGACGAAGGCGACGGACTCTTCCACATCGCGCTAACCGACAAGCTCGACTCCGCCGAAGATCGCATGGCCCTAACAAGCGAAGCCCTTCCCTCTCTCGACGCCGACACCGACGACCACCCCGTCCCCTACGACTCGATCCAAGACACCGTGGTGTAAAGTGGCTGAGCCTTCCAGGCTCATCGCCAAGTCGAAATAATCAGCAACCCTCACGGGGAATGGCTGAAGTGCCACAACTTCCTCAATTTCCTCAATTTCCTCAATTTCCGCGTATTCCGCGTATTCCGTGGTTCACCATCTTATTTCCACGACCAAAGTCCGCGATTCCTCTCACCTCACGAATGCGCCGCCTCAGGATACACCTTCACCAAATCCTCCAGATCACCCGCCAACTGCTCCCGCGAAGGATCGATCAAAAAGCATCCCTTCATCCCCTCACGGCCTAACAACATCGGACACCTCATCTCCGAACGGCTCGCCAATGATATCCTTATCTTCCACCGGAAGCCCCCAGCAATCACCGCCTCGCTCTCAATAAAAATCCGCCGCGTCGCCTCACCCGAAGAACTCCTCACCGTCTTCTTCTTGAAAACCGCCGCCTCACAGTGATGCACCCTGCCCCAGTGATCACGCGTCACAAAACTCACCCGCTTCCCATCCTCCGAAAGCTCAATCTCCTCCGCATGCAAACTGGAACTCCGCGCGCCCGTATCCGTCTTCACGTGTAGTGGCCCCACACCTAACAGCGGCAAGCCCACCCACTCATGCCGTCCTAGCACCATCCGCCGCGCATTCCGCTTGCTCGATGGTAGCCCAAGATCAGCCGCCACCTCCGCAGTTGTTGCTTCTTCGATCCTCGCTTTCGCGGTATGCGTTTGTTCACTCATTCTTCTAACAGACTCATCGCCATCTCGCGTGCCGACTTTCCGCCGCCACCAAGCATCCGCACCAGTTCATCAATTCTCGCCTCACCCGTCACCGGATAAAGCCGTGACCGCGTCCGGCCACCCGCCACATCTTTTTCCACCACATAGTGCCGCGCCGCCGTCGCCGCCACCTGAGGAAAGTGCGTGATCGCCACCACCTGATGCCGCGCCCCCAGCGCCGCCATCTTCTTCCCGACCGCCCGCGCAATCTCGCCACCGACATTCGCATCGATCTCATCAAAGACCATCAACGGCGTCGCATCCTGATCCGCCAGCGCACTCTTCACCGCCAGCATCACCCGCGAAATCTCACCGCTCGATCCGATCAACCTCAGCGGCTGCATCGGCTCACCCGGATTCGGCCCGAATAAAAACTCCACCGCCTCAAAACCATGCACCGTCGGCTCACGCCTCACCTCCAGCTTGATCTCAAACGACGACTGCTTGAAACCCAGATCCTTCAACTGTCCAGCAATCTCCTTCGCTAACTTCGGTCCCGCCTTCTTGCGCTTCAAACCAAGCTTGCGACCCATCTCATCCACCGTCGCCCGCAGCTTCGCCGCCTCCGCTGAAAGTTGATCCAGACGCTCACCGCGGTTCTCCACCGCATCGAGCCGGTCCGCACAGCGATCGCGATGCGCCAGCACCGCCTCCAAACTCACCCCATATTTCCGCTTCAGCGACTCGAAAAGATTCACCCGTTCCTCAAGCTCCGCCGCCTCCTTCGGATCCAGATCCAAATCCTCCGCATAGTCCTGTAGCGTCATCTCCAGCTCCTGAAGCTCTAACACCGCGCCCTCCAATCCCAGCGTCTTGTCACACACCGTCGGATCGAGCTTCTCCAGTTCCCTCACATATCTCTGAACCTCCGCCAAAAGACTCACAACTCCCCCCTCATCCCCGCCTAACAGATTCGCCGCCGCACTCGCCAGCTCCACAAGCCGCGTCGCATTGCTCGCCCGCCGATACCGGTCTGCAATCTCATCCTCCTCCTCAGGCTTCAGCCTCGCCGCATCGATTTCATCGACCTGATGGCGCAGCAAATCCAACTCCTGGCTGCCCGCACTTTCCGCCTCCTGAAGCTCCTCAAACGCCAACTGCTTCGCCCTCCAAGCCCGCCACGCCTCACGGAAACTCTCCATGTCCACCCCCGCATACGCATCCAGCATCGCCATCTGCCGCTCCGTCGAAAGCAGCGACTGATGGTCGTGCGGACCATGCAGATCCACCAGGTGCTCACCGATCCGTTTCAGCAGAGCCAGCGTCACCGGTGAATCATTCACAAACTGCCGGTTCCCACTCTGCCCGATCGCACGTCGCACAATCAGCAAACCTCCATCGCAAGGTTCAAGCCCGCCCTCTTCCAACACCGCATCCACCTCCTCCGAAGCCGATAGCTCAAACACCGCCTCCACCGTGCAAGAATCCTCACCCGTCCGGATCAGCGACTTATCCGCCCGCTCGCCCAACACCAGCTTCAGCGCCCCCACGATCACCGACTTCCCGGCCCCCGTCTCACCCGTCACCCCGACCAATCCAGGCCCGAGTTCCCAAACCAGTTCATCAACCAGTGCCAAATTGCGAATTTTCAGTAGAGTAAGCATGCGCGCGAACGGCCCCACTATGCCAAAGCCTCTCCACTCTGCGAGCGCCTTGTGAGCCCAAATCAACTTTCATTCAGCTCCGCCAGTTTGCCACCTTCAAACCCTTCACCCGAGAAAACTCACCCGTATTATTCGTCACCATCGTCCACCCCTTCGCCAGAGCCACCCCAGCCAGCAAAGTATCATAAGGCCCAATCTTCTGCCCCAGCTTCTCAAGATCTGCCCGCACACGCGCCGCCATCGCCGCCTCCTCAACTCCGAAATCCACCACCATAAATAAGCCAACCAGACTCTCCAGCTTCTCCCGCTTCTCCAGCTTCAGTTTGGAATGCTTGGCCGACCCCTTCTCCAAACCCACCCGCAGCTCAAACAAGCTGATCGCCGAAACGTAAATCGACAAACGGTCCTCCTTCCGCGCATTCGCCAGCACTTCCTCCTCACCGCGCATGAAAAAGATGCACGTATCTGTATCGAGAAGGAACATCACCAATCACGCGCTTCCGTTGCCTCCCCCTGCTCCGGCCTCTCCCACTCATCGAGCTTCGGCTCCCGAGGAAACATCTTCTCCAAATCCTCCGGCCAATTATTCGTCGTCGGCATCAAGTGTATCCCCGCCTCGTCCTTGGTAATAATCACCCGCCCAATCGGCAACGTGAACCCCTTCGGCAGCCTAACCGCCAACGAGTTACCACTTTTAAAAACCGTCGTCGTTTCCATGGAGAAAATGTATATACAATCATGATATACACAAGGTCGAAAATCCCACCCTGATTCAAAAAAACTTTTCGAACTTGGCGTCCCTGGCCTTCGAAGCCTTGGCGAAGTAGGCTTGGCCTTTCAAAATATTCCCCCATCCTCCCCTTGATGCCCTCCCCCTTCGAGAATCTCCGCTGGAACCTCAAACACCAAGCTTGGCTCTACTACTCGTTCGCCATTGCGTTCGCCATCATCGGAGCAGTCATCCTCCTCGGATCTCTCGTCCCACGCAACCGAGGTAGAATGGCAGAAGAAATCAGCTCCTGGCCATCGGCCGACGCATTAATCCTCGAATCAAAGCTAAGAGAAATCAATACCTCGGACGAATACTCCTTCTCCACAAAACTGAGCCTATCCGCGAGATTTCACTACACCCTATCGGGCAGCACCTTTGAGAAAGACTATTTGGGCTCCTGGAACCGGTCGGACAATCGCGATTGGAGCCAAATCTTCGCAGTCGGGCGAACCGTGACCATTCGAGTCTCACCCTCCGACCCGTCAAATATTTCCCTGATCGATCTCACCGGGACTCCCTAGCTCGACCCTATTCGAAAAGCCATTCGGGCAGGGTGATTTTCGAATTTTTAGTTGAAGCGGGCGGTCTGCAGAGGGTGCCGAGGGCTTGCGGGAGGTGCGCAGCGCCTTTCACTGGGAAAAATGGCCCAGCACCCT
>CAZVMS010000240.1:0-1514 GCA_964628795.1 uncultured Haloferula sp.
CTCTCGCGCAGCGCGGGGCCAGCTTTCTTTTCGCGCAGCTCCGCCTCGATCCGGTAGAGTTGTTTGAACAGGCGGATGATGAGCGCTGCATCACGACAGGGTCCCAACTTGAGCGAGTCGGTGAAGCCACGACGGATGTGCGCCAGGCAGGCGATGAGCTTCACCTCGGGATGCGACCGTGCGTACGATTCGTAAACCGTGTAGCCGTCGCACTGCACGTATCCGTTGAAATGCTTGCCGAGGCATTCGGCGAGTTCGGCGCGGCTCCGCCCCACGCCCCAGTGGTAGAAGACGCCGCCGCCCGGGCGGCGCACCTGCCAGAGGTAGCCGGTCCATGATTTGCCGGTGCCGGGGCGCAGGTAGCGCACGGTGGTTTCATCAACTTGGAGGTAGTCGTTGGCGCGGACTTCCGCGTGGATGGCCTCGACGACTGGAAGCAGTAGACCGATGGCTTTGTGAATCCAATGGATGATCAGGTCGCGCGGGATGCCCAGTCCGGCTCGCAGGAAAATACCCTGCTGGCGGTAGAGCGGGAGATGATCAATGTATTTGGCGACCAGCAACAGGGCGAGCAGTGCTGCGGAGGGAAGACCGCCGACGAGCGGCGTGGCCGGTGCCGGGGCGACCACCGGCGGCAGCTCGCGGGCATTTTTTCGCCGGAAGATGGGGCGCACGGTGCGATTGAGGAAGTATTTCGCGGGCACCACGTCGAGCTGATCGGTGACTTTCTCGCCGATGCGATCAAAGTCGTCCGGGTTTTGGAGAACGATGTCGGGGATGATCTCGGTGGTTTCCACCGGCAGCTTGTCGAGCCCGGTGAGGCGCGAGCGGTGGCCACCGCGCTTGCGCTTCTTCCTACCGCCGCTTTTTGCGGCCCCCTCCAGTTCGTCCGCGCCGGAGGAGGCCTCGTCTTTTCCCGATGTGTCGGACTCTTCATCGCCGAAGAGCAGCCTGAGCTGCGCGTCGTCGATCTTTTCGCTCTTCGAGCCGAAATGCTGGCGAGTCAGGAAGTCGATCTTCTGCTTGAGAAGCTCGTTCTCGCGAGTCAGTCGCGCGATGGTTTGTTCCGGGGTTTCGATAGCTAATTGGAAGCACGCGCCGGGCCAACTACTAGATTCCCCGTAGTTTAGGCAGACTTCTTTCCACCCGGTTCGTCACGCTCATACCAGGGCCGCATTTGCGCGCCGCGAAGGTCAATGCCGTCGAGCAGGAGCTGTAGTGCCTCGGGGGCCAGCGACAGGCTCCGCGAACCCTGAGACGGCCATGAGAACGTCCCGGTCTCGAGCCGCTTGGCCAGAACACAAACGCCAGTGCGGTCGTAGTAGAGGATCTTCAGGCGGTTGCGGCGCTTGTTGGTGAAGGCAAACATCGCTCCGTCCTCGAGTCCGCGCGCGACGAGTTGGCGGGCGATGGCGGAGAGTCCGTTGAAGGACTTGCGCATGTCGTGGGGCTCGACAGCGAGATAGACCCGCACCCCGGCGGGGAACCCGATCATCGCAGTCCCTCCTTTCCAC
>CAZVMS010000241.1:0-12774 GCA_964628795.1 uncultured Haloferula sp.
GGCCGCTACACCGTTGCCCTGATCCCCGTGAACGTCGGCTAACCTACCAGCGGCATGACCGTCCCGATCATGATCCCCCAGCCACCATGCACATCGACATCCTCACCATCTTCCCCGAGATCGCGCTCGCCCCGCTTGGCGAAAGTATCATCAAACGTGCGCAGGAAGCCGGGATTGTCAGCATCGCCGCCCACAACATCCGCAACTGGGCGACCGACAAACACAAGCGCACCGACGACACCCTTTGCGGTGGCGGCCAGGGCATGCTCATGATCCCCGGCCCGATCTTCGATGCTATCGCTGAACTCCGTCGCCCCGAAACCAAGGTCATCCTGATGACCCCTCAGGGCAAAGTCTTCAAACAAGCCACCGCCCGCGAGCTTTCGTCTGAAACCCACCTGATCCTCCTCTGCGGCCACTACGAAGGCGTCGACCACCGCGTCATCGAGGAACTCGTCGACCTCGAACTCTCCATCGGCGACTACATTCTCACCAACGGTGCGATCGCTGCCGCCGTCGTCACCGATGCCATCGTCCGCCTCCTCCCCGGAGCCCTCGGCGATGAACGTTCCTCCGTAGAAGAGTCCTTTTCCGATCCCAACCTGTTAGAAGCACCCTCCTACACCAAGCCCGCCGACTTTCGCGGCCTCACGGTGCCCGACGTCTTGCTCTCCGGTCACCACGCCAAGATCGCCGCTTGGAAAAAAGAGCAAGCCCTCGCCCGCACCCGCGCGAATCGTCCCGATTTGCTCGGCGAAGAGTAGCTCAAGCGACGAGCGTTTCGGTATCGATCTTTTCCCTCGCGACCGTCCGCATCTCTTGTGGAAACTCCCCGCAAGATGCCTGCCAAGAAGTCACGCTCTTCCGCTTCAACCGCGACTTCTATCAGCTCGACGGAAAAGGTCGCCCGTCCGACTACAAGAACCTCGCCAAGATGCGCGAGCGCGTCCGCCCCGTCCTGCTCCGCCGCCGCAAGCATCACGTCGAAACCGAGCTGCCCGAACGCACCGATCGCAACCACTTCGTCAAACTCACCCCCGCCATGCGCGGCGAGTATGACGAAATGAAACAGCAGGTCAGCAAACTCGTCCAGGCATCGCTCCGCCGCCCTCTAACAAAGAAGGAACAGGATCTCCTCATGATCTTCCTCGGCATGATGCGGATGATCTGCGACTCGCCCTCCATCATCAAAAACCGCGACTGCGAAGATTGCCCGAAAATGAAGGAACTTGCCGGCGTGCTCGATAACTGCCTTTCCGATCCCGATGTGAAGGTGATCATCTTTTCCGAATGGGAAGAACGGGCAATCATCAAAGACCCCAAGATCCAACCATTCATTGATCGCCTTTCTTGCGGCGGCCCCTCCTTTCCCAAGTGTCGCGATCTGTTCTCACTTCACTTTCATTTCAGCGGTCAGTTCATCGCGGATCACCTTGACGTTGAAGCGGTCGTCGAACGGACTGATGAAACGGCGCAGCGGCGTGAATTCCGGTTGAAGAAAGAGGTCCCTGGTTTGTTGCCTGATCTCGGTAACCTGCTCCTTGAGAACCAAGGCATACACTTCCAGTTTATCATCGCTGGCCTTGGCAAGGTTATCGGCTTCCTCACCGAGCCATTCCATTTCAATGACGAGCATCTCGCGCAAATCACCGGCGGCGTGAGCGGTGGTTAGACGCTTCATCCACGCCTCCTTGTGAGTCCTGAGTTCCGGGTCGATTTCGAGATCCGGATGGAGGGCCTTGGCGAGTTGTTTGTAGAGCGACTTGAAGTCACGCTTCTTGGCTGCTTCGACCTCTTGCTTCCGCCGCTCGCGTTCGAGGGCGGCCTTCGTGGGCTTGCGCTTGCGTCGGGGCTTCGGGCTGGGACCGAAAGTGGCATCGAGAAGATCGGGACCTGCAGCGGAGAGCCGCTTCTCCAACTCTTCGGCAAATTCGTCCGGGTCGCCATTCGGGTCCAACCCGTCAAGATCAAGTTTGACTCCAGCTTGGCGTGCGACTGCCTCAAGCACTGCCCGAAGCTCTTCAAATTCTTCGCTGATGTATTCCTGCTCTTCCGGAGTAGGCTCTGCGTCTTCGGAACCCAGAACTCCCCGCTCCTTGGCAATCGCTTCAAGCGCAGCCAGCTCCTCATTGCCGAGACCAGCCGGGTCAGCGAAGAGCTCGTCAAGCTGATCACAAAGCAACGACGTTTGGTGAGCTTCAAGCGCTTCGAACTCTCGACCAAACCAACGACAAATTGAAAACGCGTCCGATTGAGATCCTCAACCAAGGGCATCAGGACGTCGCGACAGACCACGAGGTCCTTCTCAAGGCGTTCGCGCTTTCGATCATGCGCGGCACGGTCCTTTTCGAGTGCTTTGAGGCGTTTGTTGAATTCGATCTAGGCCGGGCTGAGGTTCTTACAGGACTTAGCCTTGATGGCGAGATCGAGCTTCGGGGTCGGGTCAGGCGAGGTGGGCTCGGGTAACGGGTCGAGACCCAAGTCGAGTTCTGGTTGATTCTTGTGGGACATGGCCTTACCCGGCTGACCCTACCCTCAAAGGTCCCCGGCAACCACCGTATCTCGCATTTTTTGAACAGCCAGTCCGCCATAGCCTGCCGACCTTTTCAACAATCGCTACCACGACAAATCCTTGATGAGGTTTTCGATCAAGTCCTCCTCATGCACCGCGATCTGTCGTTCGGCCATGGCCTCGACAAGCTCGCCCGCCCACGACGGTTGATGCGGGCGACCGGTCAGCTGCCGCGTTCCGCTGCCGCCAAAGTAATCCTCCACTCCCATGCGCCACGGCATGAACTCGACCGCCTCACCCAAAGTGCTGAGGATTCGCAGTCCGGCCCAATCAAAATCCGCCCGCGCCTGCAACGTCATCCCGGCATCCACCAGCTTCCTCAGCAAAGCCCGCACCGCCAGTGTCGGCTGTCCATTCATGCAGATCAGTGGCCGCGAATCCGGACCAAGCCGAGCCGCGGCCTCGCTCACCACAGCGGGGTTCTCGCACACGAACACCTCACCCATCGCCGGATCGGCCTCGAAATGCGCAAGCTGCCGCCACGGCAGATAAAAAGGCTCACCCCGCTCGACATGCCATCCGATCCATGGCGCGAGCGCGGAACCAGCGAGCGTCGGCAGATTGAGGCAAAGCACCGGCGCACTGAGGTCATCGACCGTCACTCCCGCCGCCAACCAGGCGTCACGTCGCGCCGCCGCATTCGAATGACTGGAAATCCCGTATCTCAGGCAAAGGTAGCGGAAGCAGAGTGTCGCGAGCGGCTTGCCACGGTCGAGCGCGTGACTGTCACCCGTCGACTGCGCGGCAATCGTCGCCAACAGGACGCCGGGATACGGCATCCCGGAAAAGATCCGCCTCGCTCGACCTAACAACTCCTCGGCCATTTTTAAATCACCCCCGGCAAACCTCTTCAGCAGTCCCTCACCACGAAGCGCTCCGAGCCAAACCCGAGCCACTTCATCCTCCGCGAAATGTCTCTCCCATTTTTCAAAGATCGCCGACCAGCTCTTGGCAGCACCCTCACGGCGGGCCCGCAGGTTCTCCACCTCTCGCCCACGGACTTCGCCTAACAGAACGAGCATTGCCGCTTCATCCAATCCCAGCTTTGAAGCCAGCTGCGCCAAGTTCACCGAAAGCGCCGCGCCGTCCGTGCTCCGCCGACCGAGCAAGTCATCCATGGCCCGCCGCTGTGCCGGATCGGCATCGGCCAGCGTCAGAATGCCGCTGACCAGGGATTTTCCGCTTTCCGCACGCCGAACCAAGCGCTCGACCAGCCACGCCAGCGATTCGTGGCGGAAATGCTCGGCAAGCTCAGACATGCGCCGTGTTTTCCTCATTGGCACTCAGATCGCGCTCAAGATCGCTCCCGTTCCAAACCCAGCGCGTCACCGCGACCGCATCAAAGCCCGGCCTCGATGCGAGCTGGTAGATCGCCAGCCCCGACACCTCCGGGTAGGTCCCCCACTCCCGCTCGCTGGTCATCACGTAATCGAGATCGAAAGTCTCTAACAGACCCATCAAGCGTCCACGCGTCGCCGAATCAATCGCGACAAACGCTTCATCCAGCAAAATCAAGCGCGGCGCATACGGACCGGCACTCGCATAGTGCGCGGCGGCGGCGGCAAACTGCGGCACCGTGAGCGTCAGTGCCTTCTCCCCGCCCGAGCCGGTGCCAAAGGTCCTTCGCGTCAGCCTTTTCCAGCCGTCTTCCCTGCCCTGACGCCGGTAGATCACGAACTGGTGCCACGCCCGGTAATCCAGCGCCTGACCCAGATGCTCGCGCCATGAAAGTGTATCATCCGCCTCGCGCGCCGCACGGATCCGCTCCTGAAGAAAGCCACCGATCTCGTCGCGCTCCGCCTGACTCCACGTTGCCCCGGCTTTCAGAAACAAGCGCCGCACCGCTCGGAAACGCTCGTCACCAGAGTCCGCTTCCTCCCATGAAAACTTGAGCTGAATGCCGCTCGATGTCGTCGCCTTGGCAAGCTCGACATTCATCCGCTTCACCGAGTCCTCACCACCGCGGACCTTTTGCTGAAGTTCCCCCGCCGCCTCACCAATCAGATGATTTTCAATGACCGCCCGCTCCCGCTCATCGAAGATCCGCTTGCGCTCGGCCAGCTCGGCCGTCAGCACCGCACTCAGATCTCGCAGGCTCCGCGCGCTTCCCTGAAACTCGCAGGTGATCACCCGCACCCGCCCGCCATCGATGTATTCGAGCCGGGGCAACAAGCTGTGCCGCCCGAGCTGGTCGGAGAGCTCCCCAAAGGTGGAATCCAGATTGGTCTGAAGCGAGTTCCAGCGGTCCTCGTCCGCCGCGTGCTCGCGAAGTTCCTGCTCCAGGCGTCGCGCCAGATCGACGGCAGAGCTTGTGGAAAACGCCGCGCGCTCCGGCTGAAGCGCGGGATCGAGTTCGGCGAACAGGCCCCGCTCGACGAATTGTTCCATCCTCCCCACCGCCTCATCCCGTTCGCGCTCTGAGGCGCCGCGTTTCTCGCCAGCCTCCCGCTGTTTCTCCGTCAGTGCCGCCGCCTCAATCTCACAACGCTTCGCTCTTTCAGCCGCATCTGCCTGAGCCTGTTTCTCGGACCGAGCGGCCTCATCCGCCATCCGCACCCGCTCCATGATCGCCTGCGCACTGGCACCGATCGCCTCATTCAGCGTGTCCGCCCGCGCCCGCGCCTCGGCCGCCATCTTCATCTTCTGACCCTCCAGCTCATGCCGCTCCCGTCTCAATTCCTCCGCCCGCGCTTCGCGCTGCCGGGCGCGCTCCAGCTCGGCAAGCGATTCCCCGAGATGCTCCCAGCGGGGCCAGAAATCCGCCGCTTTCCGCGAAAAATCCGCAACTCGCCCGGCAAATCCACGCAGCGCGTCCGGCTCCACGAAGTTACTCAAACCAAAGTCCGCCGCGTCCGCCCGGCGCTTCTCCACGCACTCCCGCACCAGCGCATCCGCCTTCGCCATCCGCCCTTCCGCGTCACTCAGCCGCCTGCGCGTCTCGGCAAGTCGAAGGCGCTGCTGGTCCGCATCCGCCGCCTGCGCCGCAAGTGGCGCGACCGCCGGCATCGACTCGCATTCCGCTTTCAGCCTAGCTCTGTTAGAGTCGATTTCTCCGATCTTCGAATCGACTTCCTCGAGCTTCTTCGAAAGCGCTTCCAGCTCCAACTCAAGCGCAGCGATCCGTCGAAGCCGCGCCTCTTCCCGCGCCGCATGCCCGAGGAACTCAGCCTCCTCCTTCATCCAATGTCCGGCATGCGGACCATTCGCCCAGCGACCCTCCTTCGAGACCCAGCACGCCCCCACGCCTTGATGATTGCCGATCCGCTCTAGCACGGCCCGAACCGATTCGTGATCCGCCTTCAAGACCGCCGCCAACGAAGCCGAGTGTTCCAAGGCAGACTCCGACGCCGCAAAAAGAAAATCATCCGCCTCGATCGAAACCGCCATCCGTCCATCAGGAAACACCCACGCATCGAGCAGCCCCGACGCCTGCAAAGCCGCTTCCCAGCCAGCCCGCTCCGCCGCCGGGACGCCCTCGTGAAAATCGCACAACTTCCAGAAAGGCGCACCCGGTCGGTCCGCCGGGCGCACCCCGCGTGTCGGCGGTGTGATTGGCTCAGGCTGTCGACCGTCCACGAGATCCCGCTTCTCCTCAGAAACGCGATCCCGCTCCTCCACCAAACCCGCCTTGTCACTTTCAAGGCGCGAACGCGCGTCGGCTATTTCCTGACCTACCTGCTCACGCGCCGCCGCCAAAGCCATATCAATCGGCGACGATCCGCCACGTCCGTCCAGCCAATCCTCCAAGGCTGGCATCCGATCCACCCCACGCGGAAATGCCTCGGCGCGGAGAACCACAAGCGATTCTTCCCATGTGAAAAACGCCTCCGCAAACTGATCTAACAGGGCCGCAAGATCCGCTTCCGACTCCTGCAATTTCTCCGCCGCATCCTCGACTTCACCGCGACGATCCTCCGCGCGATTCCGCTCTTCCCGCAGACGCAGCTCCAATTCCAACAACTCGTCATTGATTTTCTCAAGGTGCGCAATGTCACGGCGCAGTTTGTCCAACCACATCCCGATCCGCGCCCGCGTCCCGTCCACCTCATCACGCTCCCAATCGAAGAACGCCACCTTCCCCGCGATGAACTCATGATCGAGCTGAAGCACCCGATGAAGCACCGCGACTTCCTCCGACTTCCGGCGCTGAAGTGCCTCCGCCTCCTCGCGTTCCGCCTTCCGCAAAAGCTGATCCTTCTCCGCTTGCTCATGATCGCGGCCTGCCAACTTCGCATCACCCTCACACTCCTCGGCACGTTTCAGCGCCTCATCCAAATCACGTTTCCCACGCATCTCCGGACTATCCCGCAAGGTCGCCGCCTGCTGCTCGGCCGCCGCCCGACGGGTGGCAGCCACACGCTCCACCACCTGATGCTCCTTGAAAGCCACCTCGTTTGCCTCGATGCGCTCGTCCAGCTCCCGCAACTCGCGCGCCGCACTCTCGTAGCGGCTCTGACCCGACCTGAGCACCCCCGCCAACTGCCGCACCGCCACCGCCAGATACTGCCGATAGCCATCGCGGAACAACTCAACACTCTCTAACATCTCCCGGTTCGCCTCATAACTCTGGCGGTCGCTATCCAGACTTTGAAAAGACTCCGCCACTTCCATGAGAAGGCTCTCCCCGACCGGCGGCAGCGCCTCACTCAGCGCGCCCGACAAACGGTCCTCCTTCATGTCGCGCATCAACTGCGGCTGCCGGAGTTGGAGCAGCAGCTCGATCAGCGGTTCGTATCTCGCGCCGAGATGAAAAAGATGGCGATCGATCTCTGCCCGGTATTCACCACTGCGCTCGAAGATCTTCCCAGCTCCACGTTCTTCAAACACCCCCGCAAGCTGACGCTTGTCGAGCGGCACCCGCTCGCGACTCAGCGCGAAGTCCTCGCCGACCCGCTCCGTCGTCACAAAGAACCAGCGCTTCGGTGCTCCCGCTCCTTTCTGAGCCTCCATGCCACAGCCAATCGTGAGATACCTTTCCGCGCCATCTTCTCGCCTGCCGAACTCCATCCAAGTGTAGCCGCGGCGGCGGTCGTGACGATCCATCAGCAGATGCCACTCCATCCGTTTCGCCGGGTCCCGATCCGGCTCGACCCGGTAGGGAGAGATCTCGCCATCGAGCAAAAACGGAAGTTGAAGCGCCAGCACCCGCGACTTGCCCGAGCCATTGTCGCCCCTCAGCAACAGCCGTCCGTTCTCATAGCGGAAGACCTGATCCTCATACTTGAAAAGATTGATCAACCCACCACGAACCGGCCTCCATCGGGTGTTGTCGGGGAAGTCAGACACGCTCCGACCCTTAGCGGATAGCGGAGCCAAAGAAATGGTAAAATGGAGCCAGACTCGAATGCCGTGCGATTTCAGGTCCTTCCGGAGCAGCGACCACAGACCAAACTTGGGTTTCCGGGACCCTGACCCTCGACCCTTGAGATGAAAGAATGGAACCGGTCTGCTGAACTACCTATCAATCTTTCTCCCATAATAAACCACCTTGGATTTTGTTCCCTTCCTGCCAAAAGCCGGCTGGGCCTCCTTGAGGATTTTGGCGAAATCCTTACCTTTCCCGGTCACGACCAATTCCCAGCCTCCACTGTTGATTCGGCGGTTGCCGTCGTTGCTGATTGCTTTCTTAAGCTTCTTCAGCGAAAGAACGAGGCCACTCTTACTGTGGAAATATTCACCATCCTTGGTCAGCCGCGTATCGACGATGGTGCGATGGCCAGCTTTCCCATGCTCGAAGACTGTAACCTTCGCTTTACCAGCATCGGTCAACACCTCAATGGTTCCGAAGCGATGGAAGTCGAAGGAAAAGAGATCGGCTCGTATGGGAAATGCCAAGGAAAGAAAAGCAATGGTGACGAAAAGAAGTTTCATGGCGGTAGGATCACGGCGACTCTGAGTGCTTTTTCAAGGTGAGCTTTCTGGAAACGTGTGTCAATACACCAAAGCTCAACCTGCAAACCCGATTGTCCAACCTAATTTGGCCTCCTACCTCTACGGGCTCGGGAGAGTCTTCTCAACCTTGTAGAATCCTTTCGGAGTGCCTTGGGGAATGCCGTGCTCATATTCAAACAAGTCATCGTCTCCAGCGAATCCAACCAGCGGGGTCCAAGTGGAGAGATCCTCGCTGAATTGGATGCTGTAGTCGTAGTGAGCCCTTGTTGCGAAAAACGTCAGTTGTGCGTTCATTGGAGCTGCAAACGTCAGATTCAGCTCGCCGCTTGGTCCCGCGAAAATACCCTTTCCATCGTTGAAGATACTCCCCTGAAAACCAGCCCATTGTGACGTGTAAGTATCCGGACTACTGCTTTGTATCGAATAGAGCGATGAAGGCATCTGATCCTGCTGTTGGAATCCAAAGTACACCTTTCCCTCTGGTCCCAAGGATGTGTAAGCGTAGGTGTAGCCATCCTCCCGCTTGGACACCTTCCAACGGTTACTCACACTTCGGGTGTTCAAGTCGATCTCTAGAAAATTGAACTCAGGAGATCCACCTATATAGCGCTTAAAAAGTCCAGCGATTGTTTGTACGTCAAGCATTACGAGGTTCCCACGAACTTTTCCCTCAGTTTGGAGTCCAACGGTCCAGATGATGGACCCAGTGGCTGGATCAACCTTAACGAGGTTTCCGAGTCCATTGATCCAATAGACATTACCGATGGCGTCGATGATAGGGGGCTTGTGTGAAGCCAGTGAGCTGTTGAAGGTCGATTCTGCACCTTCCCAATCAACTTCGCCACTTGATGAATCAAGCGCGACGAGTTGATCTTTGTTGGCTCGGGACGTTACAACGTAAACTTGGTCGTCGGCGATAGCTAGACTCTCACCTGTATAGGTTGAGGCTCGTAGCGTCGAATCAGAAAATTCCCTCTGCCATCTGATGGCCCCAGTGTCTGCTGCCGCACATACTACCATTGGTGGAGACGAAAACGGAACTGCCCAGAATACACTTCTGCCATCCGTCAACGGTCTCGTCGCATCTGATGCATGCTGTACCGTCCAAACCTCTGAGCCATCGGAGCGATCCACCGCAATGATTTCAATTCCCCGTTGGAAGATCACAAGATCTCCGATGATGCATGATCCAACTCTTGCCACATTCCAAGGCGACTTGTTGTAGCTCCAAAGCAACTCTCCTGTTGATCCGTTGAACGCATTTAGAGACCCATCCCAGTGCCCGGCAAATACGTTGCCTTCGATGTCTATTGCAGGATGATAGAAAGAACCGTAGCGTGTGTCGGTGTGCCTCCAGAGTTCGCTTCCGTCATCGAGCGAATAGCAGATTAGAACATTGTCGCCTCCGAAATAGCCTTTCCCATCTAAGGTGAACGCTGCAGTCGAGATCCCGGTATCGATACCAACTGTGGAAAAATGCTTCAACCAGTGGATCGGAAGGTCCGACTCTTCCAGCACTACCTGAACATCGGCGGAATCAATGCTGCCAGCACTATTGGTAAGCTGTACCCAATAAGATGTGGTGGCCGACAACGGGGGCACGAGAAACGAATTCGACGTTGCGCCTGCGATCGGGGTGGACGTGTCTCCAGAAGCACCCTCATACCACTGGTAAGAAATCTGACTACCGAGACCTACAACTGAAAGCACGGCTCCGACATCGCCTTCGATCACGGTTGTAGAGCCAGGCGATGTGTATAGGGAGGGGGCTGTCAGAGAGTAGTCACCAAATGTCACCTCAACATCGAGGTACTTGTTCGGCGAAGTGCCGCCAGAAGAGATGATTTCCACTTTAATACCCGATCCATAGTCATTAAATGATTCCCCAACACGAAATCCGAAATCATCATAATTGTCAAACTGCGAAGCTGAAGACTGCGGATGGGCGTCTAGGAGAATTGTACGATTTCCGTCAATCTTGCGTATTCCTGCACTTTCTTCATCTGGAGAGCCTTCGTAGCGTTCATAGCGGTAATCCAAGTAATAGTCATCACCCGAAGAATTCTCGATGATGAGCAACCGGGGCCCTGCTGCATTTGCGTGGTCATGCCGAAACACCCGAAATATCCCATTCGTCGAAGCTGTAGTAACAGCATCTGCGCCCAACCAACCCAAGTAGTACTTCAAAGTTGCATTGGGATGCCCTCGATACTGTGCTCCCATGACATCGTCCCGCTCGCCATACTCTAGCACTGTCCCTGGTCCATGCGGATCTGAGGAATCAGATTGTAGAAACCCCGTGTGCCGCAGCCCGAGCAAATGGCACATTTCATGTAACACTATTCCCGATTCACCTGATGTTGGCGGCGTCATCGAGCCTCCTAAGCTCATCGTGGTTCCATCCAAATAAGCCCACGCATCGCCGATACTGATATTTCGTCGCCTTGGTTTGTGAAAAACTTGAAAATCGTAGGAATCTACCGCATATCCTGCCGCCACTGCCATAGCTCTTATCTCGGGAATCACCTCCGTTTGGTATTGATTTTCGGTGATTGCCAATTCGTTTCGCGTCGACGTGAATACCTCTGTGGTTGATGTGTATGTTATCGAAAAGGCATTCTGGGACACCTCCTCAAATTTCGTGTTGGCATGATCCATGTATGCCGATATTTCTGTCTGGGAGGGCGGCTCCTCGATTGAATCCGCGAATTTAAGGCGAATAACGAGGAATGACTTCTCTCCGAAAGCTTTTCCGTCCGTGCGGGGTTCTGGGAATGCAGCAAGAGTCCATTGTCCAATGGCGATTAGAACGGTTAGTAATGCGGGCGCGATTCTCATCTAGGTTGTTGGTTAGGATGTATAGAGCGAACTTTGTGTTTCTGTGGCGAGATTCTTCTTTGGCTAATGGATGGGTTGGGACAGCCGCTTTCGATTGAAGGCGTTGGTGGTGGTGCCGCCGTTCCCTTCCTCCCATCTCCCGGTCAGGAGCAGAGCGTCATATACAACTCACTTCCACGACCCCTTTGAGCCTCCTTTAGACCCCATATCTCAGGAGGCAGGAAGAGGAACAGGGGGAATGACGACGGGTGGAGAAACCGGCGGGAGAATAGGGATCAAAGGGGTAATGGGAAGTCCGCTGACATCCGCATCCATACGTATGAACGCCTTCGAGGGAACAGCGGCATCGCCGGTGGCAACCAGCGCGAAGGTCATGATTTCAAATTCCGGCCCGTCATCCACCGCGCCGAGGGAAACCGCTTCCACGCTTGGACTTCCCACGAAAGCGAGATCCTCCGATGCCTGCGGAGAAAGGATCACTGCCCCGCGCTCCTTTATCACGCGGAAGGAGAGCGTCATGAACATGCCGGTGGGCTCGAACGTCCGGTCGGTGATCAGCGCCGTGAGTTCCGCGCCGCTTATCGCTCCATTGGCATGCAGGAACTTCGTGGTATCACTTTTGTCCGGATCGCTCCCGAAAAGCCATTCGAGCACATAGGGCGTGCCATCGCCGTCATCATCGGAAAGCGCGAGTTCCTGGGTGAGTTCCGGCTCCGCGTTCGACTGGAAATCTCGAAGTGTTACCGCGTCAGCCGTGATCGTGACCAAAAACGAACCCAGACCGTCGGAGGTTTGCACCCGCCCCTCGGCATCGAGATTCGAAAACGACCCGGTCACCACCCCGCGCGGCGAGGCGGTGAAAGTCGGCAGGAATATGAATTCGCCCGTGTCATCAGTGCCAGCCACAGCAAAATCATTGGAGAAGGGTCTAGTGGCGACAATCGTCTTTGCCAGCTCCGATTCCGCATACGGTTCGTAGCCGGGTAGTAGCCGGATATCCAAAGTGCCGCCCAGTGTGATATTTCCGTTCTGAACAAGGATGTCGTGGGGAACATTGCCCGGCTGCACGGGCCGACCGATCTCGATCTCCAGCACCGAGTCTCCCGCGAAGGTGGAATCTCCCTCCACGGTGAGAACACCCGGACTGTTTCCCGGCGCGGATCGGTGTGGAAAACTCAGGCGGGAGATTGCCGTTGCCTGGTAGCGCCCGGCGGCGGCAACGGCCCTTCATGGATTCGCGCGGCTCCGGGAGCTTCGATTTCAGATCCAGTGGTGGCGCTCGAAATTCCTCCGTTCAGGGTCATTTAATCCTTGTTCCAGGCTGCCACGAGCCGAAAAATTTTTTCATGGCACGATCGCAACCTATTGATAACGAGTTCTCATCACTCTTCTTCGACGAAATCTTCCAACTCTATCCCCACTCGTCCAGCCCGTACCGCTGCACCGAGATTTCCGACATCCACTACTGCCAA
>CAZVMS010000242.1:0-40555 GCA_964628795.1 uncultured Haloferula sp.
AAAGCCAGATCAGCGCTCCGGAAGAGCCTCGAAGCAATCTTGGATTAAAAAACGCTCCTCCGGAAAGCTCCCCCGCCCGAAAGCTCGGAATCCGAGAAGCTTCAAATCCCGCCTCGCACCAAAGTCCGACAGACTGCTAGACGCCCACTATCCCTACAACGGCGACAAAGCGAGAAGTGGCAACCTCGGTTACTGTTTCCGCTCGAGGTATCCGGTGATCTCCAAAGACATCCCCGTCCTTGGCAAGCTGAAGATTCCGCTGCTGGAGTGCGTCGTCAGAACTCCGCAGGGAGATGTCACCGTCTTCGGCGCGCATCCCGTGCCGCCGGTGAGTTCCTTTTGGGCCAACGAGCAGGATATCTACCTGAAGGAGCTCACCCGACGTTGTGCCGCGACGGGAACCTATGCCGTGATCCTCGGCGATCTCAACGCGACACGTTGGAGCACCCAGCTGGAAGGGATCTTCGATTACTATGAAGATAGTGCCAACGGTCACGGCTACAGCGCCACCTGGATGCGTGCGAACTGGCTCGTCACGATTCCAATCGATCACATCCTCATCCGCGGATTCCGAGGAGCCTCCATGCGACAGCTCGGACCTGAACTAGGCTCGGATCACCGTCCAGTCTTCGCGGACCTGGTCTGGTGATTAGGACAGAGAATCCAGCAATTTACGCACTTGGCGGCTTGGCATCGCTCCAACTCAAGGCTCTTCCGGAACTTCGATGAAAACGCTTCAAGTAGAGATAAAATAGCTGCCTTTCCCGCATTCCCCTTTCAATTCCACAAAAACCGTTCTTTCTTCCGCCATGGTTCCGCCTCCCCCAAGCACGCCCGTAAAAGACAAGAAGTGGTCCCCTGCCCAATCCGCCGAGCTTTACGGCGTCGAAGGCTGGGCTCATGGCTTTTTTGGAGTCAACGACGACGGTCATGTCACCGTCAGTCTCGACGGCAAGGACGGCAAAAAAGACGTATCCCTCCATACCTTGGTCGATGGACTCAAGGACCGGGGGACTGACATGCCCGTCCTCCTGCGTTTCCGCGATCTCCTCCAATCCCGCATCACCGAGCTCAACGAGTCATTCCGCACAGCCATCGCCTCGGTAAAATACTGTGGTGAGTATCGCGGCGTCTATCCGATCAAGGTGAACCAGCAGCGCCAAGTTATCGAAGAGATCACCCAATTTGGCGAAAGGTATCACTATGGACTTGAAGCCGGTTCCAAGCCCGAACTCATCGCCGCCCTCGCCCACATGCACGACCCGCAGGCCTACCTGATCTGCAACGGCTATAAGGACGAAGAGTTTATCGACCTCGCTCTCAGCGCCCAAAAAATGGGCCTCAAGGTGATGCTCGTCTTGGAAATGCCCTCCGAACTCCCACTTGTCCTCGAACGCTCCCGCAAACTCGGCGTCCTGCCAAACCTCGGCGTGCGCGTCCGGCTTTCCACCCGCGGCGACGGCCACTGGCAGGAGTCCGCCGGCGACAAGTCGGTCTTCGGTCTCTCCGCCGCTCAGGTCATCGACGTGGTCGATAAGCTCAAGGAGTCCGGCCACATCGGCTGTCTGAAAATGCTCCACTACCACCAGGGCAGCCAGATTCCCAATATCGCTTCCATCCGCGAAGGTGCCACCGAGGTCACCCGCATGTACTGCGACCTCGTCAAAGAAGGTGCCCCCATGGGCGTCCTCGACATGGGCGGCGGCATGGCCGTCGACTACGATGGCTCCCACACCAATTTCTCCGCATCTTGCAACTACTCGGTGCTCGAATACTGCACCGACGTCATCGAGACCATCATGCAGGTGTGCGACAAAGCCGGCGTCCAGCACCCGAACCTCATCTCCGAATCCGGACGCGCCGTCGTCGCCTACTACTCGGTGCTCGTTTTCAACATCCTCGACGTCTCAACCGTCCAGACCACCAACGACGCTCCGCCGATTCCCGAGGACGCACCGCAGAACCTCATCAACCTGATCCACGTTAACAAGGACCTCTCGATCAAGAACCTTCAGGAGTGCTTCAACGACGCCGCTTACTATCGCGATCAGGTCCGTGCCCAATTCATTTATGGCAACGCCACTCTGCGTGAGCGTGGTCTCGCCGAGGCATGGTTCTGGCACATTCTCACACGGATTTCCAAGCTTATGCAGGAGCTGGAAATCATCCCCGAGGACCTCCGCGAACTCTCCGACACCCTCGTCGACTTCTACTACGGCAACTTCAGCTTGTTCCAATCGCTCCCCGACTCCTGGGCAATCAAGCAGCTCTTTCCCGTCCTTCCGATCCACCGCCTCGACGAGCGCCCACGCCAGCGCGCCGTGCTCGCCGATATCACCTGCGACTGCGATGGAAAAATCGACCGCTTCATCGACCGCGAGGACGTCAAAAACGTTCTCCCACTCCACTCTCTCATCCCCGGCGAATCCTACTACGTCGGCGTCTTCCTTGTCGGTGCTTATCAGGAAACCCTCGGCGACCTCCACAACCTGTTAGGCGACACCAACGTCGTCGGAGTGCACTTGGAAGACGACAAGCCCGTCTATACCCACGAAGTCGAAGGCGACACCGTGGCCGACGTATTAAGTTACGTGGAATACGAGCCCAAGGAACTCGTCACCCGCTTCCGCAGCTTCGCTGAAAAGGCCGTCAATCAAGGTCGTATCAGCCCCAAGGAACGCCGGGAAGTCATGGACCTCTACCGCGCCGGGCTAAACGGATACACCTACTTCGAGGAGTAGATTCCTCCCTCAAAAATCCATCAGCAAAGTTTGTAGTTTCCCCTTCAGGGGGTCGCAAACCCATCGAGCAACGACTTCAAGACCATGCTCATCAAACTCCTGGACAATCACACAAAAATCCTCGGCGAGTGCGCGATCGCCGAACGATTGCGCCGACTCCCAGGCATCACCCTTCATCCCACACTCTTCAACACCCCTCTGATCTATGGACCGGAGGAGATCAAGGCCGCGATGAGCTCGATCTATCTCGAGTATCTCGATGCCGCGAATCAAGCGAGGCTCCCTCTCCTTCTAACAGCTCCCACCTGGCGGCTCGATCCCATCCGTATTGAAAACGCAGGCGTCCCCAGCTCCATCAACGCCGACGCCGTCGATTACCTCCTCAATCTCCGCAGCCAGCATAAACGCGACTCCCCCGTGCTCGTCGGTGCTCTAACAGGTCCGCAGAACGACTGCTACCGCCCCGACCTCGCGCCCAATACCGATGAAGCCGAAAAGTTCCACGTTACTCAAATCAAGGCTCTCGCCGACACCCCCGCAGAATTTCTCCTCGCCCAGACGCTTCCCTCCATCTCCGAAGCCCTCGGCATCGCCCGAGCCATGGCCGCGACCGACAAACCCTATCTGATCAGCTTCTGCACCGGCACCGATGGCAGAGTTCTCGACGGAACCCCACTCGACGAGGCCATGGACCATTTCGACCAGCAGCTATCCCGCCCCCCAGTCGGCTATTTCGTCAACTGCACCCACCCCCGTTTTCTAACAGGGAACTACAAGGCGGGCACCCTCACCCGCCTAATCGGCATTCAGGCAAACGCCTCATCGAAAGACGTCACAAAACTCGACGCATCCACCAAAACTGAAGCAGATCCCATCAACGATTGGGCCGGCGCCATGCTCGAACTCAACGCCGTCCATCAAGTGCCAATTCTTGGAGGCTGCTGCGGCACCACCCTTGAGCACATGCAGCAGCTCATCCAGCCATCATCGCCACCGCATTAGCCGCAGCATAATGACGGGCGTGGGTCAGACTGATCTTCACTTCAACGATGCCGTTCTTTTCGGCAAAGGCCTTTCCTGCACCGCTTAGAACAAGCTGCGGCTCACCGCTTTCCTTGCGCACGATCTCCATGTCAAGCCAGCCGAGATCCTTACCGATCCCCGTGCCGAAAGCCTTGGAAATCGCCTCTTTTGCGGCAAATCGCGCGGCATAATGAAGGCCTGACTCTCTCTGGGAATCGCAGTATTTCCGCTCACCCTCGGTAAAAACCTTCTCAGCGAATCGATCCCCAAATTCGGACATCGACGACTCGATCCGATCCACTTCCACCACATCGATCCCGATTCCAAAAAGCTCCATCATTCAATCTGGGTAAGCGTTTGCAGCTTTCTTCATCTCGGCCACCGCTTCCCGAAATCCAACACGCATCGCACGCGAAACAATCGTGTGCCCGATGTTCAATTCGGCTAGATGGGGTACTGTGAAAAGTCGATAGATATTCGTGAAGTTGATACCATGCCCGGCATTGACCTGAAGGCCAGCTCCATGCGCGGCTTCCGCTGCCTCGATCAAGCGAGAAACCTCTCTGGCAATCGCATCACCTTCCGCATTCGCGAAGCAACCCGTATGCAACTCCACCATCTCCGCTGCGACCTTTGACGCCGCTTCGATTTGGGGCAGATCCGGGTCGATGAAAAGCGATACCTTGATCGAGGCATCGTGAAGTTTCTTCACGCAAGCCGCCACCTCATCAATCCGCCCGGCGACATCCAGACCACCCTCGGTTGTCACTTCTTCCCGAGTTTCCGGGACAAGACAAACGAACTGCGGCTTCACTTTCAGTGCCAGCTTCAGCATTTCCTCGGTGACCCCCATTTCGAGATTCAGCGGCAAGGGACACTTGGCAGCGATCTCAAAAGCATCGCGATCCTGCATGTGCCGACGGTCACCACGCACATGAATCGTAATCGAGTCCGCACCTCCCTCCATCGCATCAAACGCTGCATCAAGCGGCGATGGTTCCGCATTCGGCGAATGCGGCAGCAATGAGTAACGTGCCTCACGCAGCGTCGCCACGTGATCGATGTTCACTCCGAGAAGCATAAACTTTAAATTTTAAACTCTAAACTCCTAATTCCAAAAAGAAGTCAACACGAAGTCCAAAGCGTCTCCAACTTGGAATTTAAGATTTCGAGTTTAAAGTTTAGTGTCTGAAGTGACGATGATTCGTGAAGACCATTGCCATCCCCGCCTTGTCGGCGGCTTCGATCACCAACTTGTCGTTGATCGAACCACCCGGCTGAATGCAGGCCGTCGCACCTGCGGCAGCGGCGGCTTCGAGTCCATCGGCGAATGGGAACAAGCCATCGGACGCGACGATCGAGCCCTTCAGATCAAGTCCCGCCTGCCCCGCCTTCCAAACCGCAATCTGCGAACTGTCGATGCGGCTCATCTGGCCAGCACCGATTCCTAGGGTGCGGTCGGCTTGCGCGTAAACAATCGCGTTCGACTTCACGTGCTTCACCACGCGCCACGCAAAGCGCATTGTGCGCATCTCTTCCTCAGTCGGCGGACGCTTCGTCACGACCTTGTTCTCCAACTCATCGAGCCCCAGCGCCGTATGATCGCGATCCATCACCATCAGTCCACCGGGGCAGGAGCGAACCAAGGGTGCCTTCTTCGCGGAAAGATAGGCCTCGTTCATCTTCATCAGTCGAAGGTTCTTCTTCTTCTGCAAAACAGCACGAGCTTCCGGCTCATAGTCGGGTGCGATGATGACGTCGGTGAAAATTTCGGAAATGATGCGAGCCACGCCTTCGGTCAGCGGACGGTTGCAAACGATCACGCCGCCAAACGGTGCCTGGCGATCGGTTTCAAATGCCTTTCTCCAAGCTTCGCGAAGGTCGCCGTCATCCTGGCCGACACCGCACGGATTGGTGTGTTTGAGAATGCCGATCGTCGGGCGAACGAAGTCCAGAATCAGGTCAGCCGCCGCTTCGATGTCGAGAACATTGGTGTAGCTGAGCTCCTTGCCCTGAAGCTGTGAGAAGCAACTACGGAAGTCACCGTAGAGAGCCGCCTTCTGGTGAGGGTTGTCGCCATAGCGTAACTCCATGTCGAGCGGGAGGCTCACCGTGTGCGTGCAGCGAGTGCCCTCATCGCACTGACCGAGGTAGTTCGAGATGTTCGCATCGTACTGCGACGTCCGAAGGAAGACCTTCACCGAAAGCTGCTCGCGGAAACCCAAAGTCGTATCACCATCATGATCTTTCATTTCCTCGATCACACGAGCGTAGTCGGAGGGATCCGTGACCACCGTCACGCTGGTGTAATTCTTCGCCGCACTGCGGAGCATCGAAGGCCCACCGATGTCGATATTCTCAATGGCCTCCACCAAGGTCACGCCCTCCTTGGCGATCGTTTCCTCGAAAGGATAGAGATTCACCACCACCAGATCGATCGGTGGGATGTCGTGCTTCTTGGCCTGGGCAAGATGCTCCTTGTCATCGCGCTTGTGAAGAAGACCGCCGTGAACCTTCGGGTGCAGCGTCTTCACCCGGCCTTCAAAAAGCTCGGGTGCGCCCGTGTAATCGGACACGTCGATCACCGGCAAACCTGCATCGCGCAAGGCTTTGGAGGTTCCGCCGGTGGAGAGGAGTTCGACTCCCATTTCATGGAGGTCCTTGGCAAATTCGGCGAGGCCGGACTTATCGGACACGGAGAGGAGGGCGCGGGTAATAGGCATCAGTTCGCGGGGTGGTTCTGAAAGCAGGGACAGAAATGCCGTAATCCGATGAAGCCCTGCCGGCAAGCCCGGATTGAGTAGCGAATCCACCGACCTCTACCCCGCCCCCCTATACAGCAGCTCGAAGCACCCACTAAAACCTGATGGAATGGGTTTGATCTGCGCCTGAAAACATCAAATTCCTCATCATCAGGCTTCCCAAACCGTAGGTTTGTGATCATAGCTGCGTAATAGATGGAAAAACCTTGCCGCCGGATTCGTCGAAGCAAAGCTCCGAGCCCCCCAAAGAACCCGCTTCTCGATCCCGCGCTGGCTCCCGCCATGATCGGTCTCCACGCGTCGCTCTCCGTGGACGACCTGTGGGTCTCCATCGTCAGCATCATCGACAGCATTTTGGTCAAGGATCATCTCACCGCAGCCTTCGCCTATTTGGGCCAGACGCCGATCACCTTTCGCACCACGGTCACCCACTGCAACCACTCGGACTACTTTCGGAGGATGATGGCGGCCGATCCTCCATTCGTGGGAATGGCGCGACGCCAGCCTGACAAGGCGATCTTGGACCTCAATGATGAGTTTGATGAGGAATGCCTAAAACGGACCCGTTTTTGGAAGGAAATCATGGAACCGGATGGCTGGCGTCATTCGATCGCTCTGCCATTCTGGAATCGCGGGGAATTCTGCTCCCACATCGGCATCAGCCGCAGTGATACGCAGGGACCTTTCACCGCCCAGGAAAAATCCATGCTCGGCGAACTCCATCCTTATTTCGAGGCCGGCATTCGACGGGTGCTCTCCATTGCGCATTGCGAAATGCAGAATCACGCCCTGGCGCAATGCTTGGACCATGCCCAGGAACCCCTGCTAATTCTTGATCCAAGCCTGAGGATTCTCCACTGCACCAATGCCGCCTTGCACGCCTGTCACGTCTGGATTCAGGGAATGGACGGTCCCCACCCAAGGCACCGGGGGAGCGCCCCCCCTGTAATTCCAAGGGAGATCCTCCATGCCGCCAGCAAGCATTTTACAGAGCACCTTCAATCTCTGGGCCATCAATTCCCGCCAACACCCTGCTCAGTCAGGGAGATCGTCCACCCGACTCTCCCTGGCCTCAGCGCCCGACTCCGCATCATACCCACGACCCACAAGCCGACCGCTCCCTGCCTTTGCATCGGGTTCAGCCGAAACCTGATCGAGGGGGGCTTTTCTCCCCTTCACCGTCTCAGCCACTCTGAAATGAGGGTCACACGATTGGTTTACCGGGGTCTCAGCAATGAGCAGGTCGCCCGCGAACTCTCAATCAGCGTGAATACCGTCCGCTCCCACCTGCGTGAGGTATTCTCCAAGCTGGGGGTCACGAGCCGAGGCAAGCTGGCGATGCTTCTGAGGCAGAGTGGCCACATGGACTAAGATAATTGGCGTAGCATCGCAGTGAGGTGACAACGCTAGTCATCACCGATTTCCAAGGCCCCATAGTTGATATCAAGTCGAAGGAACACAGAGCTTTCGGGTTGAAGGGGAAGCGAAAGCATCCTGTCAATGGCATCCACGAAAGCCCCCTCCGGAGCGCGGCTCACCTCAAGACTCCCCGCCCTACCGTCCACGCCATCCGCGTCGAACCAGTTCCGCAAATCATGGGAATACTGCAAACGGTATCCGAAGGGAGCTCCATCACGGCGTTCCCAGTAATGAATCATCGGATACCTTGCTCCGTCGATGACGACTGATGAGCCGGACACCCTTCTTTCGACACCATCCTCGCATCCGAAGGCCCGCTCAATCAGATCGCAAACACCATCACCATCCGAATCCGTGAGCGCGCTCAGAGCAGCATCGAACCAGCCGAATGCGGCCAGCGGAGGATCTGCGGTGACCGTGAAATCGGTGCGGTTGCCAAGGTAGGTCGCCGTGGCGTTGCCGCCGTTCGTCACGGTGATGGTGGGGAAGGTTCCGCTGCTCGAGCCATGGGTCAGCAGAGTGAAGACCTCGCCGGTGAGTGAAACTGAATTGCGCAGGTTGACTGTGCCGTTGAACGTGGCGGATGCGGAGACGGTCAGCTTATCAAACTCGTCGCTCGCTGCAACGCCGTCCAGATCGAGTTCTAGGGAACCTCCGGCCTGCTGGGTGTAGCTTCCGGTGATGGCCAGCGTGCGGCTTCCTGTTCCCGAGGGAGCGAAAGTCGCTCCGGCATTGGTGACATTGGCCGTGAGTGTGCCGACTCCCGAGACCCGGCCTGCGGCAAAGGTCAGCGTGGTCGAGGAAAGATTGCCACCGGCGAGATCCATGTCCGCTCCGGCATCCGTCTGGGTGAAGGCACCGTCAAAGCGCAGCGTTCCGCCCTCGACCACAACGTCCCCGGAATTGTTGAAGGTCGCGAAACTGGAGAAAGAGGTGGTCCCTCCCCGCTTGATGAAGCTTCCCGCATTATTGAAGGCATTCGTGCCTCCCGAGCTGTGCGGGTAATCGCCCTCGCCGTCGACCGTCCATACCGCGCCCGGTTCGTTCTCGATCCGAGCCGAGGTTGTCGCGCTGAGGTTAAAGAACACATTGTTCGCCGTTGTGTGGTTTACTGTCCCCCGGTTGCGGAAGACCCGATTCAGCCCTTTCGTGCTTCCGTTCAGGATGTTCGCAGTGGCACCGGCCTCGATGACCAGCTCCCCGCCTAGTCCCAGGGCACCCCCACTCCAGTCATACACCCCAGTTGCCGTGACAGTTCCGGCTCCGGACAGCGTTCCTCCCGAGTGGGTGAAATTCGCGATGGACTGGGCCGCACCGAACCGGATGGTGCCCGACGAGAAAGTCAGGTTGCCCGCAAAGCCACTCGCTGCAGCGAAACTCACCGTCGCGCCGCTGACGGCGAGGTCTCCCGCTCCGGTGAGACTCCCACCCGCCGTCTGCGCGAAGGTTCCATTACTTAGCACAAGGGTCGATCCGGCAGTCAGGTTGATTCCGCCGTCGTTGCTCCCTCCCCCGCCCAATTGCAAGGCCCCACTCTCGAGCGCCAAACTCCCGGTATTGTTCAAGGGCACGAAGCTCGAAAAGGAAGTCGTCCCTCCTCGCTTGATGAAGCTCCCGGCGTTATTGAAGGCGTTCGTGCCTCCCGAGCTGTGCTGGTAGTCGCCCTCGCCATCGACGATCCACACTCCGCCCGACTCGTTCTCGATCCGAGCCGAAGTGTTCGCACTGAGGTTGAAGAACACGCTATTCGCCGTAGCATGGTTCACCGTCCCCCGGTTTCGGATTATCCGGTTCAGCCCCTTCGTGCTTCCGTTCAGGATGTTTGCGGTCGCATCGGTTTCGATGACCAGCTCCCCGCCGGTCCCTAGCGTGCCCGCGCTCCAATCGAACACTCCAGTCACGGTCACGGTTCCGGCTCCAGACAGCGTCCCGCCCGAGTGGGTGAAGTTTGAGAATGTCTGGTCCACACCGAATCGAACCGTGCCACCGCTGAGAACGAGCGTGTTGGCGCCGGACACCAGTTGGTTGAAAGTGACATCGCCCCCGCTGATCGTGAGCCCTTCCGGCGCTGCAGTGGGCTCATCGAAGACGACCGTCCCCCCACTGCCCCGGAAAGCACCTTCCGGATTGAATACCGAGCCGGCGCCGTGAACGAAGCTGCCACCCGAGAAGTCGACCGTGCTGCCCGCGCTGGAGACGAAGGTCCCTACATTACTGCCTCCACCTCCGAGAACGAGCGTGCCGCTCTCCACCGCCACGCTCCCCGTGTTGTTGAACGGGACGAAGCTGGAGAAGGAGGTGGTCCCTCCGCGCTGGACGAAGCTTCCCGCGTTGTTGAAGGCGTTCGTTCCCCCCGAGCTGTGCGGATAGTCACCCTCTCCGTCGACGATCCACACCCCGCCCGGTTCGTTCTCGATCCGCGCCGAAGTGTTGGCGCTGAAGTTTAAGAATACGCTGTTCGCGGTTGTATGGTTCACCGTCCCCCGGTTGCGGAAAACCCGGTTCAGCCCCTTCGTGCTTCCGTCCAGAACGTTCGCCGTCGCGCCGATCTCGACGACCAGTTCACCGCCAACACCCAGCGTTCCGGCACTCCAATTCAACACTCCGGACACCGTCACATTCCCCGCTCCAGAAAGAGTCCCGCCCGACAGGCTGAAATTCGAGATCGTCTGGTTTTCCTCGAACCGCGCCGTCCCCGAGGAGAGTTCCAGGTCGCCGGTAAAGGCGAGTGTTTTCGCGAAGTTCACCGTGCCGCCACTGACCATGAGCTTACCCGCGCCAGTCAGGCTTCCTTGCGCCGCCTGCGTGAAGGTTCCCGTGCTGATTTGGAGCGCACCGCCGACGGCCACCGCGAACGCACCGTCGTTGATCCCCCCGCCATTGAATTGCAGGACACCGCTTTCCACCGCCACGCTCCCCGTGTTGTTGAAAGGCACGAAGCTGGAAAAGGACGTCGTCCCTCCCCGCTTGACGAAGCTCCCCGCGTTGTTGAAGGCGTTCGTGCCTCCCGAACTGTGGGGGTAATCACCCTCGCCATCGACCACCCAGACCCCACTCGATTCGTTCTCGATCCGCGCTGTCGTGCTCCCAAACAAATTGAAGATCACGCTCTCGGCCGAGACGTGACCGACCGTCCCGCGGTTGCGGAAGACGCGGTTCAGCCCCTTCGTGCTCCCGCTTAGAATGTTCGCGGTCGCCCCGTTCCCGATAACCAGTTCCCCGCCCGCCGCCAAAGTGCCCGCGCTCCAGTTAAAGAGTCCCATCACGTTCACTGCGGCGGCACCGCCAAGGCTGCCCGCCGAGAAAGCGAACTCCCCTTCGACGTTGAAGGTCTGCACATGCGTGGAGGTGCCACCCGCGAGGAGATAGCGGCTCCCCGACTCAATCCGCGAGGACGCCGAAGGCGCGAGCGTGCCTCCGTTGTGGTTTAGAGTCGCGGTTACCCCGGCTCCGCCAACAACAAAGGCGACCGGAGTCTGAGTGCCGGAGGAAAGGGTCACGGTGTAGGTGCCCGGCAGATCGATTCGCGCCGTGTCGGTGGGCGCCGGCACGCGGGCCGGGAACCAGTTCGAGGCTGTCGTCCAGGCCCCACCGGCGGGGTTGATCCACGCGACGATGCTGGCGGCCTGCACCGTGACCGTGACCATCACTGGCTGGCTGGTCTGGAGACCGTCGGTGATCCTGTAGGTGAAGGAATCGCTCCCGCTGAAGCCCGGCGGCGGCGTGTAGGTGAAGATCCCGCCTCCGTCATGCACCACCGTGCCGCCCTGCGCCGAAACGGCATCGATGGTAGCCAGCACGATCGCGTCGCCCTCGGGGTCGCTATCGTTCGCGAGCAGGTTCCCGGTCGTCTGCGGAAAGTCCTGGTTGGCAAGGACACCGTCGTCGGTGCCGCGCGGGGCACGGTTGAAGACCATCTCGTTCCGAACTTTGGCGACGACCTCGGTGAGGACGAAATTTCCGTGCGAAGTGCGCCCGGGCCCACCCACGCCGCCGAGCGCCGGATCGTTCAACATTTCGAGCCGGAAGCCGGTCACATCTCCAATGATGCCCTGATAGCGGATCGTGTGCGTTGTCGCCGACGGCATGACCCCCGTGACGACAACGGCCTTGTCCTCCCTCACGGTGAAGGTCTCGCCGCCGGTGCTGGTGATGAGAATCGGATCGAGCACGACCCAGTTTGCGCTCACGTCACCGCCCGTGGTGAGCCCATCGGCAAACTCCGAACGAGCGTCCGTGGTCGCGGAAATCCTGAACGCACCGAGGAAGTGCGCGCCTCCGAAGTTCTGGATGAAATCAAAGGCAATCTGGGTGTCGGCGGCGGCGGGGATATTGTTGGTCGTTTCCCAGACAATCGTCTGCGGCGTCGGCCCGCTATTGATCGCCCAGCCGCCGTTGCTGGTATTCCCGTCGATGCTTGACCCGGCCGGGAATCCCCCCTGGGAGAAGGTCGCCGTGGCATTCTGAAGGGACACCGGATTGAACTTTCCGGGGGCCATTACCACGGTCTCCCCGATGGCATCGAGTTCCCCGAGCTGCGGACCGCTACCCGCGACCGCCGCGTCGAACTCGGCCCGGAACTGTGTGCCGACGAAGGTTTCGACCGCGATCTCCGCTTGGAGGGCACCGAAATAGGGATTTTCGGGAGCACGATAGGTGGCCAGCAAGGTGAAGGGAGCCGCGCCGTCGAGACGCCCGAAAAGCCGCATCTCGCTGAATCCGCGCGCCGCCGAGGCTGGCCCCTGGTCAGTGGCGAGAAGCCGCGCCCCGTCGATCCGCACCGTCGTCGGAGTCTGCCATTCGAGGAAATGGGTGAAGCCCGCAGACTGCCCGTCGGCAAAGACGGTGGCGAGCGGAGTTCCTTCGAAGGCGTTGGCCGCCGACGAGCCGTCAGCAAGCGCCGAAGTGGCCGTCATCGTGCTTCCGGAGCTGGTGCTCCACACGTCGTCACCCGCCAAAGCGAACGACGGCAGGATCTTGATTCCGAGGCGTGCGGGAAGCGATTCCAACGCGCCGTCCGAGACGTCGAATTGGAAGCCGTCGGCACCGACAAAGCCCGCGTCTGGCTGGTAGATGACGCGCCGCTGCGGATCCGTGACGGTCGTGCCGGCGGTGGTGATCTCCGCGCCCGCAGCTCCGCTGGTGAACTGGAAGAGCCTGCCCCGGGTGGGCAGGCTGAGGACGCGTGCGGTGAGCGGATTTCCATCGGCGTCGAATCCCTGGAGAAGAAGCAGCACGGGGGTGTCCACGGTGCTGAGTTCGCTCTGCCCGAAGGAGCTGACCGGAGAATCGGAGGCGACCCACTCCGGAGAGGTAGCGGCGGAGGAGCCAAGGCTGGCGGCCGGGGATTGGCCTGAGGCATCGGCGGTCACGCTACCCACTCCTTCCTCGAACGGCCAGTAGGCCGCGAGGTCGGCCTCGGTGCCGAGCAGGGACCGGGTGCTGTTTTCGGCGATCTCCCCGGCGCTCAACGCGCGCTTCCACACCCGGACTTCATTGATCGTCCCACGGAAGAATGATCCAGTATTCGGGCTGCTGTTCCCCGCCGCTCCGATGCGGACCGGCTGCCCGTCGCCGGTCACCGCACCGCTCGCGAAGGCCCCCGCCTCGACGCCATTCACGATGAACCGCCGCGTCGTGCCGTCGAAGGCAAGCGCCACATGCATCCAGTCGTCGAGCGCGACCGCCGGCGCGGTGGACGTGATCTGGGCCGTATTGTTGACCCAACTGTCGAACTTTCCGTTACTTGCATTGAATCCCAGCGAAGCCCGCCAGTTTCCCTGCGAGTAAATCACCGGAAACGCGAGGTGGTTCGTCGCCGTCGGCTTGACCCAGGCCTCGATCGTCCAGGCGCTGGCCGGGGCGAGATCCTGCGCCGCAGTGAGCGCGGACTGGACGAAATCATCCACGCCGTCGAAGCGGAGTGCGAATTGCGAGGATCCCCCGCCCGATGTGCCCGCCACGGGGCGGGTGTTCATGCCGACCGTCACGCTCACCGTCGCGGTGGCGCTCAGGCCTCCGGCGTCGATGACCGTGTATTCGAAGGCCGCGACTCCGTCGAAACCCGGATCCGGAGTGAAGACAAGCGCGCCCGAATTCGGTTGTGTGATCGTCCCGCCGTTCGGCTGGGTGAAGGAATCGAAGCCCAGGGGTTCGCCATCCGGATCGCTGTCGTTGGCCAACAGGTCGGCGGCGATATTCAAGACGAGGACTTCGCCGGCGTCGCGGAAGAAACCGTCGTCGCCCGCCAACGGAGTGGCGTTCGCTTCCCCGATGAAGGGATCGACGTCGTCCCGAAGCGTGTCGCCGTCCGTATCCGCAAGGGTCGGATCGGAGAAGAAGCCGGTTTCAAGAATGTAAGAAGCCGCAGTGAATCCGGTCTCCGGCGCATCGTTCCAGCGCCGCTCAACATCGGACCGAAGTTGCACCGCGTCCTCGTTGTTCGTGTTGCTGGGTTCCCCTGGGCCGAAGTTGGTGAAGGTCGAGAACTCGCCGTTGACCGGACGGAAGGAACCTTCGATGAAGCGGTCACTGTGCCCGATCCAAGCACCCGCCGTCGCGGGGTTGGCTCCGAAGAATGTCACGAAAGCGAGGTTCTCCGCCGCGCTCCCGATGGTAAGGAGATGACCGCCACGGGATTCCGCGTCCGCCTTGGCCGCAATCCACGTACGCGGGGCGTCCGAGATGATCGTGATGCGCCCGATCCCGAGCTCGAATCCGTCCGACAAGGTGTCGCCGTCGGTATCGGCCAAAAGCGGGCTGGTCCCGAAGAGCGCTTCCAGTCCGTCGAGGATGCCATCGCTATCGGTGTCGGGATTCAAGGGATTCGTCCCAGCCGCCACTTCGGCCCCGTCGTTGAGAAAGTCGTCGTCGCTGTCCGCCTTGTTCGCTTTCGTCCCCGCTGCGACTTCCTGCGCGTTGGTCAGGCCGTCGCCATCGGGATCCTCGTCGGCATCGGAGCGGAACGCATCGCTGCCCGCCGCGATCTCCTGCCCGTTCGTGAGTCCGTCGCTGTCGCTGTCGTCATCGATCCCGCTCACGAGCACGTTGATGCTCGACCGGGCGAGCAGGAGATCGGATGTCGAGAGCAGATCGACCCGGAGAGGCAGAATTCCACCCGGCACCGCGGACAGGCTCGGCACCGTCACCGTGCGTTCGAATGGGGCCGAGGAATCGTCCGCGCCATCCGCCACCTCGTTGACGAAGAAGCGCGCCTTACGGGAAATGAAAGAGAATGTCTCCGTCGTCGCGACCGTCAACGTTTGGCCCTCGACGACCTGCGCGTCCGCCAGCGGCGCGGTCATTTGGAATTGCGCGGTGCGGAAGAGCCCCGAGGCCTCCGCGGCGAGTGCATTCCCGCTGGTGTCGGTGAGACCGGTGGTCGCGACCAAACGGTGCGCCGTGTTCGGCTCCAGCGGCAAGTCGACGGGCGTCAGCGTGATGACGGTGCCCGCAGCGTTGAGCGAGGCGGTGGTCGGGATGGAGCTGGAGTCGGCATCGCGGACGAGTCGCACGTTTGCCGGGCTGACGGTCGAGGGATCGAGGGCCTCGTCAAAGGTGATGGTCAACGCGGGTCGCGTCGTCTGGTTCGTCGCGCCAGCCACCGGACTGAGGGCGGTGACCTGCGGCGGAGTCAGATCGCTTGTGCGCAGGCTCGCGGTCAACGGCGCGGACACGAGACCGGCGGAATCCACCGCACGAAGGGTTAGTGTAAACGCTTCGCCGGTGATTGGAGCATCGCTTGGCATCGTGAAGGTGAGGGTGCGCAGGTCATCCTTCGCTGCTGGTTCGACGGGGATCTCAGTCTCGCCAGTGACCGTACCGGAGGCCGCCACTGTGTAGCGGGCAACGCCGAAGTTATCGCGGCCTCGCACCGGGATGGTGACGACCGCTCCGGGCGCAAACCCGCCGCCGGGAACCGCCCCGTCGAGCACCAGTGTGGGAGCCGTGCCGTCGCGGAGCGGGATCGTGAAGGATTGCTCGCCAGTACCAATTCCGCTGGTGTCGGTAGCCTGCGCGATGATGGTGATGACGTCCTCACCACTGGCAGTGGATTTGACCACACCGGCCAGCGTGATGTCTGACCCGGCGGTGGTTTTCAGGGCGGCGGTGGCAGCCCCGGTCATGGCGGCTTTCAGTTCCGTGATACCGGAGTCGTCACTGGCGCTGATACGCACGGAAACCGCAGAGCCCGTGGCTACCGGACCGCTGGCGGGGTTCAGCCGGGCGAGCGTGATCACCGGCGGCGTGTTAGGCAATACGCTGACCGTGAGTTCGGTAAGTGGTCCTTCGTTACCAAAGCGGTCAATGCCGATCGCGCGGAACACGATGTTGCCCGAAGCGGGCAGGGTGACGGGAATCTCGAAAACGTCAGGAGCCGAAGTCGCCACCGTGACAGCATTCGCACTGAGGCGGAACCTCGCGCCTGCCTCCGGTGACGCCAGCACCGCTTCGAGGGTAATGCGGGAACCCGCCGTCGGCACCTGAGTATTCTTGATCCGCAGGTCGGAGAACACCGGGCCCAGAGTATCGAGCGTGGCAAAGGTGGACAAGAGGGGCTGCCCGGCCAGCGGATTTCCTGCCAGATCCTGCACGCCACTAACACGCACAGAATAAACGGAATTCGGCAGCAGGAAGACCTGCGGCACAAAAGTCAGAACAGTGCTGTTCACCCCGAGGGAAGTCTTACCTGGAACCGGCCCGGATGGCCCGGTCACGGTGATTTCCGCGCCCGGCTGCACCGGTTCGTCAAAGGAAAGCCTCACCGTGCCCGTCACGTCCACCTGCTCCGATCCCGTCGCCGGGGTGAAGCTCAGCAGTCCTGGTGACCGCTGGTCGCGGGTCTGGAACGTGGCGCTGAACAGCGCAGGAAGCGCCCGTCCCACCAGGTCCCGCGGCCCCCGGTTGGTGACCTGACCGGTCGCATTGAGCAGTTCCCCATCCACGATCACGAGTTGATAGGCCGTCGAACTCTGAAGCGGCGCGAGCGGCGTCAGACGCACCAAGCGGTTCACCGATTCCCCCGCTGGCGCGGTCAGTACCAGGGTGGCCGGCACGATCAATCCGCCCGCCGTGGGTCGCAGGAAGATGCCGCTGGCCTCCACCGTGGCCGGATCCAGCGCCTCACTGAAAAGAATCTCCACCGGCGCATTGATATTCGCATTTTCCGTCGTGCTGGCCGGGACCGTGGAAACGACCGTCGGGAAATCCTCATCCAGCACCAGATCGTCGACGTCGAAGATCTCGCCGTTCGCTGTCAGGGTACCGGTGAACTTTGCCAGTCCGTTGGTGTCCAGCAGCGTGACATTCACCGTGAAGAGTCCCACCGTCACCGGTGAAATCGAGAACCGCCCGTCCTCACCGCTAATCGCCAGGATCGCTCCGTCGGCATTGCTCGCGGAGGTGAAGCGGACAAAGACCTCAGCACCCGCCGCCGGTGTGGTGCCGTCGGGCCTGACAATCCGTCCCGCCACCGTCCCACTCGCCGAAAGAATGAGATCCTGCGTCACCACCGATCCGGGAGTGATCAGGGAGATCTGCTTCTGCGCGCCCTGGGTCAGGGAAAATGCCGCCAGTCCCACCGGCCCCACAGGCACATTCTCAAGACGGAAGCGCCCAGCGCCATCCGCGATGATCGTCTCTTTCTGCCCACTGAAGGGCGTGCTCAGCGTCAGACCGGAAACCGCGACCGTGCCCGGCATCGCCGCCTCTACTTGGGCCCCTGGTGCCGGCGTGACTCCGTCGCCCAGAAAGACCTGACCTTCGATCGTCCCCACGCCCCGTAGAGTGATGGAAACCTGCTCCTCCCCGCCCTGCGTCACCGGATAGAACAGCGCATAGCCGAAACTCCTCGTCGATCCCAGCGTGAGGTCAGTGGCCAGAATGCGGTAGTGCTGAGATACCGACGCTCCGGCATTCAGCAGCTTGACATTCTCAAAGCGCACACGCCCCTCGGCGTCTGTATCCGCGCTCAGCGCTCCCATTTTCACCGTGACCGCAGTCGCCGGCGTCACTCCGTCCGGCTCAAAAACGTTGACTGTTAGATTTGCCGTCGATTGCAGGGGGATGTTCACCGTCGCCGTGCCTGCGCCCGACGGCATCGAGCCCCTCACACTACCCCGTAATAGAGTCAGCGGATCCAGCGCATCCAACCGCAGTCCGCCAGGCGGCACGCCGGAGAAGGAGAATGCGCCATCCGGTCCGGTGGTCACCGTGCGCGTGCGCTGGGAGGCAAAGGAGTCATCCAGCACCATCTTCACTTCCGCGTTGGGCACCGGCAGGCTGCCGAGCCCACTGAGCACCAGCCCCTCCACGGTGCCGAGTGGCGTCTCCACGATCCGCACCTCCACGACCTGATTCACTGTAGACAGCACCACAGTCGCAAATCCCGAGCGCGCCGTCTGATCATCCGTCGCCGTGATGCGGAAGGTTCCAAGCGGAACGTCCGGCAACTCGAACCGCCCATTCGCATTTGTCGGCGCGACTGCCAGTCCCGAGAGACTCACATTGCCAAAAGGGATAGGAGTGACCCCATCTGCCCTAACAAACTGCCCGCGCACCGTGCCCGTGCCACCCAGGGTGATCACGGCATCCCCACCCGCTCCGGCGCTAACCGTCATGGAAGCCCGCCCCGCCACGCGCGTGCCGCCGATGGTCAGGCTGGCACAGGAGCTGTAAGGGCCGGCAAACACATTCGAAAACACCACCGTGCCATCCGGCCCGGCCACGCCATTAAAGCGCTCGCGCGGAAACTGCCCGCCCTGAATCTCCACGGCCGCGCCCGACGCTGGCGTGCCGTCTGCCTTGCGCACTGTAACCCGCGCATCCCCGCGCCCGAGCAATGGCACCGTTACCGCATTGTCCTGACCGGCGGTCACCGCCACCGACACCTGGCCGGTGGCCCCGGTCCCCTCGTCCAGCGCCGTCACGGTATAGCCGCCAGCAGGCAGCGTGAAGGTGCCCGCCGTGGTGGCGAAGCGCCCGCTCGCATCCGTCCTCACGACAAAATCAGGACCGAAACTGATCTGCACCCTGACATCCGCCCCCGCCGGGCTGCCGTCCGCCTGCAGCACCAGTCCTGATAGGCTCCCATTGGTCTCCCGGACAGGGGGAAACTGAAGCAAGATCCCCGAGGCCACGGGAAGGTCCGGAGTGGTGCGGCCCGCGGCACTGACCACCACCCCGAAGAACGGCGATGCTGCCTGCAGGCCCCAGTCGCCCACAAAGGCATTCCCATCAAAGCTGAAGGAGCCCAACGCAGGGTCGCTGTTCAGCTCGCCGCGGATCGTCGTTGCAGGATAGCCATTCGGACGCGGACCGATCCCCGTCAGCCGCACTCGTGCACCGATCGGCACCTCCTGACCATTTCTTACCGTCCCGGAAATCGTCGCTTTTTTCAGGTATTTCACCGGAACTACGACAGTCTGCCCGTCAAATTCGAGCTGCACATTCTGCACCACGCCCCAGCGGTCGGGACGGAAGCTCTCTCCCTCTCCATTCAGGAACGGATCGCTGGCACCGGTGAATGCGGCGAACGCAGTCTTCAGCCCGGCAATCACCTGATCCAGATCCCCGGTAGCAATCTGCTGCTGCGCCTTCTTGAATTTGTCAGGATCGTCATGCGGAGGCGCGGGCGTGGACAGATTCCACGTTCCGAGCCCGAAGTTATCAAAGACGAATTTCCCCTCGGCATCTGTCTTCACCCAGGCAAAAAACGATTCCTCCTCTGTGCCACGGTCCAGCGGTATGGCGACGTCCGTATTGGGCACAATGGCACCGTCCTCATCCAGCACCACGCCCGCAATGCGACCCGCCGGGTTGAAACGAATGACCACAAAATTGTCGTCACCAGGCAGCACATTCAGACTGGCAGACCCCGTGCGGCTCATCTGCCGGCGGGGATCCGTTTGATCTTTATCCGCCTCCAGCCCCGCACTGACGGAACGCGGCCCGGTCGGCACTCCTGGCAGGGTAAAGGCTCCCAGCGCATCCGTGGTCACCAGGACCTCGCCGCCACCCACGATGGCTCCCGGCACCGGATCTCCGTTGGCAAATTCCACCCGGCCCCGCACCGTGGCGCGCGCCTGAAGCGTTACATTCACCGTGTTCACCCCACCGGCGGCCAGTGCCACATTGGTGCGTTCCCCCTTCCGGCGCCCATCCGAAGAAATCGCCGCCACCCGCACGCGACCGCCGACCGGGATATCATTTGCGCTGTAATAGCCGTTGGCATCCGAGGTGGCAATGGCCACGCTGGCCAGCTCATCGGCTCCGCCTTCCGGCCGGGTCGTCTGCACCAGCACCGTGGCACTCCCGTGCGGCGCGCCATCTGGTTCGGTGATGCGCCCCTGCACCGTGACACGCTCCGGCACATTCGCACTGAGCAGGATCGGCAGATTCACCGTCGCTCCGCTGGTCGCCACCAGAGTGGATACCGTGCGTGTCAGGCCCGTGGCACTGGTGGCTTCCACACTTGTCGTTCCGAGTGGCACGCCGAGAAACGAGAACGTCCCATTGCTGTCACTAAGAACCCCCCGGCCCAGCTCGCGCGAGTCAGGATCCGGAAAGAGATTCACCGCCGCGCCCGCTACCGGCGTGACGCCGTCCGCGAGCAGCACCTGACCGCTCACCGCGGCCCGGCCACGAAAGCGGAGCACATACACGCTTTCCTCTCCCTGACGTCCCGCCGGGGCAAAGTCCCGCACCACCGCCCGGTCCAGCCCTTCTGCCAAGGCGATCGCCTGACTGATCGACTCCACGCCAAAAGCCCGGCGTAGGGCGGCATTGGCACTCAATTCGCTGCCTGCGATCCCCGCTCCCAGACTCTTCAGCCGCGCCTCCGTCACCGCTCCGTCCACGCTACTCTCCAGGATGATGGCGATCGCCTCATTGTCCCTCACATCTGTCACATCAGTGGTGGAAAGCGAAAACGGGATCCCGGACAGCACGAAATCCAGAGCGAACGCGCCGTCCCCGTCAGAGGAGACCTGCGCCACCCGCACTTCATTGTCTCGGCATCCATCAGACGACGGCACCTTGTCATTGTAAGTCAGGGTGACCGGCAGATTTTGGCCCGGCGATCCATCAGGACGCAGGATGCGGCCGCGCACCTTGAAGCCCTCCGCCAGCCTCGATTGAATAATTAGGGGCGTTGCTGCAAGAGTGTTCCCCCGCAGATCCGTCACGCCGTTACCAATCGTCAGGGTATGCGGAATCAGCGCTCCGATGGGCCGCCGCAGCGCCAGCAGCGCGACCCGGCCGCCCGGCTGCACCTGCACCGAGGCCGCGCGGTTTCCATCATCGAGTTGATAGGCTTCGGGATTCCCTGCTGTCTCCTGCGTCATAGGTTTGTTGAAGAGTAGGGCTACGATGTTCCCGTAGTTTTCCACCGAGACCGTATTGCCGAGATCGTTCGTCGTCGTCACCGGGAAGCACTTCTTGTCAGGCCGGCCTACCTGCAGTTCAGGATCCTGACGCAGCTTGAGCACCTCAGGCGCGACCTCGGTGAAGGGCGTTTCCCGGCCGGCAATTACCCGGTCCACCGTGCCGTCGCAGTTATCATCCACCTGAAGGTCCGCACCGGTCCCGGCGCTATCGAAATGCGCACACGCGCCCGCCGCCAGATCCGCCAGGGACCACAGGAGTTCCCGCGCCGTGCCGTCGGTCTCGATCTTCACCACACTCAGTTGGATCGGACCGGGAAAGGCCTCAATGAATTTCCACTCGAACACGCCCGGCGTGCTGGATGCCAGCAAGGAACCCTCCCGTCCGCCATAGCCCACCGCCTTCTCCAGCGTGCTGCTTTCCGTCCCAGCCACGCCTTTCGCATTTGTGAGGGTCAGCGTGGCAGTCTGCGCAGCTCCTTGGAACACACCGCGCGACACCGCCGCGAGGCACCACGATTCCCCGCGTCCTGCAAGATTTCCCACGCTCTGCACCAACCGTGTCACAGGATGGTCGGGGGCGGGGTCCACATTCTCCATCGCACGCATCAATGCCTCCCTCCATTCCCGACCGGCATCGGTCGTTCGGATGATTTGGTCCCACCCTGGCGAGAAATCCCGGCCACCCTGCCAATCGAGCTGCAAGTCCGGCAGCACGGTGGCCAGCGACTCGCCATAGCGCACCCGCTCTGCGGCTTCCGCCAGTTGCTGCACCATGATCCCGCCGCCACTGCGGATGGTTTTCCCCTCGATCACCCGCGTCGTGGTGCTGACAAAACTGCGGGGCGCCCGCTGCACCCCAGGAGGAAGCTGCGCCGCCGAAACCACCCCCATCGCCTGGCCGAGCACCCGGTTTGCCGCCCTGACCACCTCCTCGGGCAGGAAATCGATAAAGTCAGGGAGGAGCAGAGTATTCCGCGACAACGACACCCCCCGCTCATCCACCCCCACGCGGAGGCGGAAGCGCCCGACCAGCGAGTCGTCGCTTGTCGTGATATTCGAGAAAGAAATCTCCCCCGTCCGCTGCGAGCGGATGCGATAGCTTGCCGTTCCGGTCTCCCCGGGTCGAATCGTCCCCAGCTCGACGCGCTCCGGTGTCTCCAATACGCCGCCAGACACATTCAGGGAATTCAGGGAAATGCTCACCAAATTCGCCACGGTGTTAGAAGTGTTCAGCACCGTCACGGAAGCCTCATACGGCTCGCCCGCACGCACGGTCCGTGGATGGCTGAAGGCCAGGGAAAACTTGGGATTGCTCACCTGCACGCTGCCCGCCGCGCGACCTTCCACCTCCACCGATCCCGCCGCCAGCCCGTCGAGTTTCGCCTTCAGTTTCAAGTCCAGGATGTGCAGGCCCTCCTGCAGCCCTTCCACCAGAAACTCGCCCTGTCCCGCCTGTCCCGGCTGGAGCCGCTCAACGTCATCCTCCGTCCCCGATTGCCCGTCAGGCCCCACCGCCCGCACCGGGATCACATTCCGGATCTCCGCCGACGCCCCCACCCTGGCAAAGCGCACCGGATCATCCCCGGGGGCGGCAAAGGTGCCCGCGACCCTGTCAGGACCGACCGGCAGGATCAACTCCGCAGAAACATCCCGCACACTCAGACCACTGCCGTTGGGTGCCCCGTTCTCGGTGAAAATCTGCACGCTGAAGAACTGATTGAGAAAGCCCACATTCCCCGGGATCACCATCAACGCCGGGATCGGCGGAATGCTCAGCGCCAAGTCATCCGCGCCGCCGGTGGTGCGCTGGATGTGAAAGGGCATCACCTGAATGTTCGGGTTCACGGTTTCCAGCCCGTCCGGCAACTTCACTTCGCTGGCCAGTTGCTGATTGATCTTGTCCACCTGCGCCAGCCGCTCCTCCAGCTCCGCCGCCGGGATGATCTCTGTGGGCTGAGTGAATTGCGGCGTGATCACCGGGAACTTCACCGGAAACGTCTGCCCGTCGATCACAAACCCGACCTCAAACTCCAGCGCCCGGAAGTTCGACTTATCGATCACAATACCCCGGTCCGCGATCTCATCCAGCGACAGCGACCGCGAAGTCACCCGGGAGACCAGCACCTCCTCGAAAACCCGCACCGGCACCGTCGAGGGATTCGCCTCTAACAGCGTCTCGCCCGACGCCGACACCAGCCGGATTCCGTCCAGCGAGTAATCACCCGATAGACTCAACGGTGGCAGCAGCAGCGGCGCGTTTGGCTGGCCGACCAGCCGCCGCGCCGGAAACGAAGGCCCCCGCAATGTCGCCTCGACAAAGGCTCCCGAAGGAATCTCCCCCGGAATCGAAACCCCCACCGACCCCGCAATCCCCTTCGGCACCGAGAGCGCCGACGGCGTCACCATCATCGCCTGCCCGTCGATCCGGTAGTCGAGCGTGGTGAGAGGATCCGCCGGTGCGCCTGCCGCAGCGTTCAGGAGGGCCAGCGTGCCCGCCAGCACCCACCAGGCCTTCGACAGAATTTTCGATATGACATTATCCATGGCGATAGTATTCGTTTCCGGCAGTCGGGACGGCGGCGCTATTCCACCAGGACCCAATGCCCGGCAATTTTTGAGAAATAGAGGTCCAGCGAGTACTCGATATCCTCACTGCCTCCGCGTATCGGAGGGCCGCCGCCCAGAGTGGCTCTCACAAGATTCACGCCCGCGATGACACCGAAGTTAAGCTGCGCCGGATCAATCGGGGTAATGGTGAATCCAACCGTGCTGGCAAGGCTGGAAAGCACCGGCAATTCCTCCGCAATAATATCCGCTTTAGCGCGGCCGGTGGCGGTGGCCAGCCTGACATATTTGGCATCGAACAAGAGCGCCAGATCCTCGTAGCGCCGTTCGGCCACTGCTGCCGCCACTGCCGCCACCATGCCGCGCAGGGTGTTGCGGTCCAGATCCTCAAGAACGGGCTCAGCCCCGATCCACGGCAAGGTGTCCAGCGCGGCATCCTCCACCGCAAGGTCCACGTGCAATGTGTCATGGACCTCCACCGCAGGCCGGATCAGGAACTCACCGGCAGGCAGCGTGAGGTCCGTGCGGTGGACTTTTCCAGTTCCAGCCACGGTGCTCCGATAGGCGGGGACCCCTTCCAGGCTCAGGGCGAAAACCGAGTTCAATCCTGTCTGCTCATTGTCCTCGGTATGCTCCAATTCAAACACCGGCAAATCCACCTCCGAGTCAGCGTTAGTCCGCTTGTTCACCCGTAATGCCGTCAGCCATGAGGGCTTCACCGCACCGCCCGCGGCAACCTGAGGCGTGCTGCGCAGTTCAATCACGTTTTGTCCTTTTTTCAGGAACGGCGACAGAAAAAAGTTGGTCTGTTGCACATTGCCCTCAGTCGGCATATCCAGCACCGGGAAGCCATTGATGAAGACTTTCGCATCGGCATCATTGACCACCACATCCAACAAATGAACCGGAGGAGCCAAAGTCTGCGCCTTGGCCACCGAAAGCAACAGCAGCAGAGATGCCGAATGAGTCAGTAATGGATTGCGAAGGAGGCTGGAAAGGTAATTCCTTTTCATAGAATGGAGTGGTTGATGGCTAGTCAAGTATGGTGATATCGTCACCCTGAAGTAGGGTCGCCGGCTCGATAACAGTGGCTTTTTTACTGATTGAGAATCCACCAGTGTTTAACTTGAGACTGAATTTCACCGACAGACCCTCGAAATCGACTCTGGGTTTTTTCAGGGTAACGGAGGGGATGGTTCCCGGCACGACGGTACCCTTGACGGCCAGGCCGGTCTCGCCTGCCAGCGAGAGCTCCTTCACGAGGCCGTTGGCTTTCATTTTTGCTCCTGCTGAGAGAGCGATCTTGCCTCCGATATCCGCACTGCCGGAAACCTCTCCGGACTCGCTTCTCGCTACCGTTCCCACCAGGGAGACGGAACCGCCCACCGCAACGAAAAATTTGATCCCGGCAGCGTCAAGCAGCGGAATCACTACGAATGAGGCGGGAGGGGGAACCGGCGGCGGGATGCCGAGTTCCACCTTGATGCCAATCAGAGGATCCAGTCCGAACGCCGCACTGAGAGCCAGCAAGGCTTCGTGGGAGGAGGGGTTGTCCACCCAGGCGGCCTTGTATCCCAGCGCCCCTTTACCTTCCAGTTTCAGCACCGGTTTTCCCGGCAACCGTTCACCCAGCGCTTTAAAGGCTTCGTTGAACGGACCGAGTTTGATCGCGGAAAACTCATCCATATCAAGCTTGTCGTCCAATTTTATCCCTGGCAGGACACGGATCTCCAGTTCTTTGCCATCCACAATGACTTGGTGGACCTCATAGCCGGCGGAACTTCCGGCGAGAGCCAGGGCCGCAAAATCCACAAGCGGCGGGAGTATCTGAATGGCTGCTGTCTTCGCTCTGGAGTATGCCGGCACTCCGGTAATCTGGCGTTCGAGAAATCCGTTTCCTATCAACGTTGTGGCAGTTTGACCATTTTCCTTGAATCTCCATTCCGGGAAGGCTCTGGGCACTGCAAGGTTCGCCGGTTCATGTCTGGCGGATCCGATCAGCACGGGCTTGAATGTTCCCAATCCGCTCGCCCCCGTCGCCTTGTCCACCAACTCCAGGATTCCATCGCTGGATTTCCGCCGGATCACCTTTGTGCTGTTTAAACCCAGCAGGCCATTGATCAGCGCAGGCTCTTTCTCCGACAAGTGCGTCAGCTCTGCGGAAATAACCTCAAAATCCACTGCCGGCAGCGAATCGCCGACAAATGCGGCGCTGCTGTTAAAGGCGGTCGCCACATGGTTCACGTCGGTGACGGAAAAGGCCCTGGTGCCAGCTCCGATGCCTGGAATCCGGTGCACGTAGGCTTTGCGGAATGCGGCAGTGCCATTGAAGTCCACACTGGCCGACCCGAGCAGTTCGGGATTGAACACAAGCATGTTATTGGTGCAAAGCAGATAGAGAAGGCCGTCGCCCCCAGTCATGAAGGAGCGGGGTTTGCCGTCTGCCGCCGGGATCACGATATCATTGAAAGGGACGATAGCTGCGGGATCGGAAACATCGAAGATCCTGACGCGCCCGTCATCCAGCGAGACCAGCACGAGGTCTTTCACCTCGATACGTTCCTCAGAAAGGACGAGGCGCTGGTTCGCCAGAAGTTTGATCCGCGAAGGCTCGGATGTCAGCGGGAAATCCGCGAAGGCGTCCTCGTTGTCATTGAGAAACCGGCCCGGCGCTTTCAGCACCCAAAGCCGGTGATCACTGCCCGGAGAAAGGGAGCGTCCGCAGGCGACCATCAGCCTTCCGCCTGATGACATGTCGAAATCGGTAAAGCGCCACTTTTTCGCACTGACGGCAGTCAATTGTGACGTCTCCACCGCCCCTGCATTGATCACCCCGACCTTTGGCGCAGCGCCTTGCGGTCTGGGGATTTGTTCACCCGCGTCAGTGTAGTCTCCATCTCCATTGAGATCCAGCCCCGGGTCGCCTCCGGGAGGCTCGGTGCTGTAGTCCGCCAGATTCTGGCAACGGATGAACAACTGGAGATCCAGCTCCATCACAGAAGTAGCATCAGGGTCCAGAAAAAGAATTCCGAGGCGGGGTGGCGACCACGCCAGCTTCACCGGCAGCGCCGTGCCTCCGAGACCAATATCACTTCCCGCCACCAGGAATGGAATTGCCGGATCAGAGACATCGTAAATGCGAAGCCAGGAATCCTGCCCCAAGCCGCCTAGTCCCCCTGTGACCGCGAGAAGGTCCGAGGTGATCACACCGCCAATCGGGTGGTGATAGGAATACCGGCCCAGATAGAGAATGTCCCTCGGAAAAGGCGGCAGATCGGCGTTCCCGATCTGTTTGAGCGTTTCGCCCTCCGGCGTTTGAAATACCAGCAGCGCACCGCCTCCGACCGCTTGCTTGTCCTGCCGCTCCAGGACGAATTGAAAGCGTCCGTGTCCGGCCACGCCACCCGCCTGATTCACGGGGAAGCTGACTTTTTTTCCGTTTACGGAATAGTCGAAGGAAAATGAATAGGATTCATTGGGCTCGGTCGTCGGATCCTGATCAAGGTTTCCGCCGGCGGTATTCCGGAGGAGGGCTGAGATATGAGCGCTGACAGACTGGGTCTGACTGGATGAGTCGAGATAGACGACGAGTTCGCGTCCCTGATCCCGAAGAAACGATGAGACCACCGGCACCGAAAACATCGTGTCCAGAAAACCCAGTGAGTCCGGATCCATGGGCTCACTGAACTGAATGACCACCGGTTCGCTGCGCAGCACTCCCGTCGACCCATTCGCCGGGATCGTTCCCACCACGAGCGGTCCTTTGCCTGTGGCCAGATCCAGCAGCACATTGCGGTCGATATCCGCAAACAGCCGTTTCAACTCCTGATTCCCGTTGGCATCGGTGGCCGCAGCTTCAAACTCCACCCGGCCGGCAGCCTGAGCGGCAATTTGCCAGACCTGTTGAAGGCGGGAGCCGACCTGCACTTCATCCACCTTGGTGAAACGAATATTTTCAGCAGGAGAGCCACTCTGGAGCGGATCAACCGGTCGAAAGGAGAGAAGCGACAGGGTCATTTGTGGTGCCACATCATTTCCCGCATCCGAGGCAATCAGGATCAATTTGAATGGAGCCAGATCTCCCAATGCGGCCGGACGGGCGGGTGAAAACGAATGCGCAATGACAGGCGCGATATTGTCCGCGGTAATCGCCAAATCAATATCCCGGAACAGTGGAAATGCGGTCCGGGCAATTTGTGACAGCGTCGCATCATCCCCAACCACCCCCATCGCGCCGCGTGCGATATTGCGTGGAAACCGGGAAGAGACAGCGAAGATAAATGGCTCGGCCCGGGGAACTGGCCGATCCACAGCAAGAACAAATCCACCATTCACGGAATGACTTACCGCGCCAACCATTCCTGTCGAAAGCGATGAAATGACGGGCAGTCCGTCCGCATCCCTGAGGGGCGCCCCCGTGCTATCCACCGGACCGGGAAAGACAAAAGCCCCTGGAACCCGCAACTTGCCATCCGGTCCCGGAACCAGCCCGCGGCCCGAGGTGGCGCTGACACTTCCCGAGACGTTCAAAGCAGCGCCGGAAAGTCGGAGCCCGGTCGTGAAGCTCCCTGGCAGTGCGCCCCCGGTGATATTGTAAACAAAGCTGGCGATGCCGGCATTGATGCCATTCCTGGGGGCTTTTCTGCCGGGCGACGGCGCGGCTGGAAGCGTCGCGCGGACCTCCGCCGGGGCCGAGGGCATGGCGATCGTTGAGAACACCCTGACTCCTTCATATTCGTAAGGCGAGGCGAGGGCCAGTTGGAGACCCTCCAGTTCCGCAGCGCTAGTGATCCCGAGAAGTTCGAACGGGATATCCCTCCGGAGTTGAAACTCCACGGACTGATCTCCTTCTGTTTCGATGGTCAATCCGCCGACCAAGCCGATGCCATTCTGCGGCGTGAGGCCATCCAGTTTTTCCAGCGATTCAGCCTGAGTCAAAACCTCCACCCGGAAGACAGTCCGGCTTGGGATGCTGCCAGGCTTGACAAAGACCTCCACATTCCCGGCCTCCTCGTTGGAGGCCTCCAGGATGCCACCGCCTTGATAGAGCCCCACCCGCCCGTCATCAAACTGCTGACGGCTGGCCGGGACGGTGATACGCGTGGCATTGGCATTCACAAAAACGGCTTCCAAGAAGTCCTCCTCCGCAGCGTCGAGGAAAGTCGCGAAACTTCCGTCCGCCTTGCTCAGGACGGTAGCGGTCTCGCCGGATGATAAGTTGACGAGGACCACCGGCACCTCCGGGTCGGCAGTGCCCGGCCCACCGGTGGCGACCACCTGCGTGCTCCCGCTGCCCTCGCGATAGCCAACCAACCGTGCCACAATTTCCGGGGGAACATTCGCGGCCCCAGGTTCGTAGATGACCAGCTGTGCGCCTTCGCCGCGCGCGGCGGGAGGAGCGGTGGTGAAGGGGAAAATGTTGGGGCCGGTGAGGGATTGACCATGGAGGTCGAGCAGGGTGGTGGCGGCGATGATGCGGTATCCGGTCGCTGCTGTCAGAGGATTCAGCGGGAGGAGGGTGGCGGTGCGGCCGGAGAGATCGAGTGTCAGGGTTGCGGGAATGTCGGCATCTTCAGGATCCACCACGCGGATGGCTCCGGGCACCGCGAAGGGGCCGGCGGCCATGCGCTCGCTGAAGGTGATCGTGACGGGAGTGACGACGGGGACTCTGGTGGCATCCGCCGCAGGCGAAGTGGTCAGGATGAACGGGGCGGCGGCACCGAGGGGGATGTCGACGGATTGGGCGGCGAGCGGGTCGGGCATGGTGCCGGTGGCGCGGCCGGTGAAGCCTTCGAAATTGCGGAGGGCGGTGAGGGTGAAGGGGCCGATGGGGGCGAGGAGTTGGTAGGACCCGGTGGCCGGGGTGATGGCAAGCCAGGGCTGGCCGGTGACCCGGACGCTGGCGCCGGGTGCAGGGGAATTGTCCGTGGCAAGGCGGACAGTGCCGTAGACGAGGTCCTGGGGTTCAGCGAGTTGGACGAGCACATACTGTCCAGAGCCGTTCACACCCGGAAGTTTCGGGCCGGTGGCGGGCTCCGCGCCGGTGACGGTGCCTTGGGCGTCGCTCAGCAGGCGGAGGACCGGTTGCAAGCCGGTCTCGCTGCCTGAAGAGACCAGGCGGGCCAGCACAAAGTGCGCGTCCGGGCTGAGGGTCCGTGTGACGAGGAACTCCAGCGCCGCGCCTCCGGTGAGCAGGGGCAGGTTGAGTTCGAAGGCGAGCAGCGGCTCAAGGCCGCCGAGGAAACGGGTGAGCTGGGTGGTGGCGATGGGTCGGATTTCGGCGGCGGACGCCACTGAGACGGCACCAGCGGGCACACCGATTCTCAGGCCATTCAGAGAGAGCTGTCCTCCGTCCGGAGTGATTACGCCGCCGGAAAATTGGTTCAGCGCCAGCACATCGACCTTGATGTGCGCCTCGGTCAGTTGATCCGGGCCGAAGAGGATGCTCGGGCGCAAGGGAAACACGGCCCTGGCAGTGTCGGGTTCCGGATCACCAGGATGTTGATAGGCGTAAAACGTGGCGTCGTAGTCCGGTGTTTTGAAGGCCTGGCCGTCGTTGATTTCGTAGGTCTCCGTCACCTCGGCGAGGAACCAGGCACCGCTGGCGAGCGCTTGGCCGGAGTTGGTGAAATCCACCGTTGCTTCTGCAGTGACGAGTGCGGGATCGAGACTGGCGATGGTGGCCGAGGGATCGACAGTGCCGGTGGCGGCGACTTCCGGAGCGATCACGGGCGAAGCTCCGGCCGGGAGTGCCTCACCGGCCACAGCGGCGGAGGGATTTCCCGATGGCAGGATGTCGGCGAGGACGACCGCGTAAGTGCCGGGCTTGCGGAGCGAAGTGCGTGCAATGTCATTCCCTGCTCCTGAATGGAGCGATTCGGCGATCCACGCGACGACGGAGGTGTCGAGATGGACCAACACAAGCGACTGGGATGGAGCCACCGATTCCAACAGGTTGACAGTGGCGGCGATGTCAGAGGCGGCTTCCATCGGCAAATCGACATGGAATACCGCCAGCGGACTCCAGCCGGCCGGAAGCGGCAAGGGCAGCGTCTGGCCGCCAAGTTCGGTGATGGCCACCGATTCGACCTGCTCGAAGGCTTCCGGCGGCAGCGTCAGGACAACCCGTTCGTTCGCCGATCTGACCACGGTGGGATTGAGCAGAGAGAGCGGGGTCCGCTGCGTGCTCAGGACGCTCAGCCACGGGAACGCCACCACCTTTACCAGCCCTTGGCCCAGCGTGGCCTTGCGATAGGACGTCAGGTATCCGCCACGGGTGAAAGTCCACGTGTGCTCACCCGGAGCACCGCCCAGAGAGGCAAATCCGGAGACCGCATCACTGCGGAGCGTCTGCGCCCCGGCCGGACTAGCCTGCTCGATCGTCACCTCGCCGAGAGGGTGCCCATTGCCGTCGAGTGTCCGGGTCCGGGCGAGCGCGAACACCCCCGGAGGGACGACCGGCACCTGAGTCTCGCGAGCCACCAATGCACCGCGTCCATCGGCGACGGTCAGCCTCACGTTATACAACCCGCTCGCCTCAAATCCATGTTCCGGGGTCGGGCCGGTGCCCGTGTTGCCATCGCCAAAATCCCAACTGAAGCTCAGGGCGTCGCCATCCGGGTCGGACGAAGCGCTGGCGTCGAATCGTAGCGTCACGCCCTGCTGGCCGGAATACGGCCCGCCAATCGCGGCGATGGGATCGCGGTTACGAAGCCCACGGATGGCCACTTCATAGCGAAGGCCAAGCGTCGGTGGACGCGAAAAACCGAAGGTGAAGCGCACCTTTCCACCCACCGGCAATCCCGTCCCGATGGAGTCTGAAAGATCTTTGTAGAATGTCTGATAAGGAGTCTTCCCGATGCCTCCAAGGAGGCCGCTCGCGGTCAGACCGTTGAGTTCACCGCCCTGATCAGGAAGGAAGGTGATCACCGCATGGAGTGGCGGTTCAATGAGCCGGTCGCCGGTATTCTCGATCGTCACATCGACCGTCGAGGTCAGGCGCTTACTTGTCCGGACCTGAGAGGTGCGCTCGCCGCTCGACACGACACCCACGCCGGTTGTTAGTTCGGCGGGCTCCACAGCCGAACTCATTGAGCCGATCGCGATCCAACATGCGATGCCCAACCACCCGTATTTCAATCTTGAGATCATCGTCGTTGTCAAAAATAGTTGCCTTGAGGGGTGTTTTCAGAAGGTCTCCTCCTACGTCGCAGCACCACGCCAAACGCCACGACCATCAGCACACCAACACTCGGCTCCGGAACGATCACCGGAGTAAGCACGACATTATCGATCGCGAATACGCTGTCGTTCCTGATGCCATTGAGATCAAAAAACTCGAAGGCAATCGTGACGAAGCCGGGATCGGCGAATTCCGGCGCGGTGATCTGGTTCAAGGTATAGTGGCTCCAGGAGGGGCCCTTGGAACTCGCGCCGAAACTCCCGCCATCTGCCACGGCGAAGGCCCCGAGGGCATCGATATCGAACAGACCGATGGCCGTATCGAAAATCCCGTCCATCAAGGATGAACCAAATGGAGCATCCCCAAAGAACAGCGTGGCGAACGCCGTGTCCCGCAGGAATCCAAGGGGCGCCGAGGCCGAAAGCCCGTTGAGGAAATCAAAAGATAGTTGGTATCCCACAAAGCCTGGAACGGTCGTCACCGACTGAAACAGCGAGGCGGGCTCAACCACCGGATCAGCGAACGCCGCAAGCGCTCCGGTATCAAAAACCTGCCCCTCACGGTTCCACGACGACAGCGAGTTTGCAAAGTCGCCATTGAGAATGAGGGATACCGCCGCACGGCAGCTAAGGAATGGAGCGCTGAAAACCAGCAACATCAACATAACACGAACTCTCCTCGATGGCATCCTCGTAGATTAAGGATATGATTGGGCGAAACGCATCGTCCAAACGGACGATTCTCCGATTGTTTTTCGTCCCTTCCCGCTACCAGCTTCCAGGCAGCTCGGAGTAGCAGCATCGCGAAGGATCTCGACGATCTCTAGCCCTGCACCACCCTCTGCCTCATCTCCCCAAGTCCCTCAATACCGATGACCACCCGATCTCCGGGCGTCAGATAACGTGGCGGTTTCATGCCCATCCCCACGCCGCCGGGAGTTCCCGTGGCGATCACGTCGCCGGGCAGCAGGCTCATGAACCGGCTGATGTAGCTGATGAGGTAGCGCACGTTCCGATGCATATCGCCGGTCCAGCCATTCTGCCGCAGCTCACCATTCACCTTGCTCCAAAGCCGCAGCCCTTGGGGATCTGCCACATCCTTCGCAGGCACCAGCCACGGCCCCATCGGCCCGAAACTGTCGTGGCTCTTCCCTTTCGTCCACTGACCTCCCATCTCCTTCTGAAAAGCACGCTCCGAGTAATCGCAGAAGACCGAATAGCCCGCGACATGATCAAGAGCCTCATCCTCGCCGACCGCATAGGCCGTCTTGCCCATCACGACCGCCAACTCCACCTCGTAGTCGAGCTTATTGGAGCCCCTCGGGCGGATCACATCATCAAAGGGCCCACTCCATGCCGAATTGGCTTTGAGGAAAATCGGTGGCTCGGCAGGCAGATCGTTGCCCGTCTCGCTTGCGTGATCGAGGTAGTTCTGCCCGATACAGACGATTTTTGATGGTCGATCGACCGGTGGCCCTAGCCGGGTCGCTGGCGGAATTTCATCACCGTCCGGGCATCCATCCTCGACCCACGCCACCAGCGACTCCATTCCGCCCATCGCAAAAAAACCCTCGTCGTAGTCGTGGAATTGATGGCTCGCATCAATCAACCGGCCATCCTCAAGCAACACACCCGGTTCCTCGCGGCCCGCTTCACCAAATCGGATCAGTTTCACGACGGGCGGTCTAACGGATTCCGACGAGAAAGGCAATCCAGTCTCCTCTTACGTCTTGTCATTCCCTGGGATCATCCCAGCAAGTGCCCTAATTTCTTCCTGAAATCGGGTCATTTTCCTCTTGCCACAGTCGGACTCTCGACTATGTTTCCCGCCCTCCGCCGAAAGCGCCGGAACATGCCTCGTTAGCTCAGTTGGTAGAGCAGAAGACTCTTAATCTTTTGGTCCTTGGTTCGAATCCAAGACGGGGTACCACTTATTTTAAGCCAAATCCCTGTAAGTTAAGCACTTACGGGGATTTTTGCTTTAATGCCAGAAAGCACGGTAGCGCACGAAAAGGCACGTTTGCGCATCAAAAAGTGGTTACACTTGGTTCCAAGTGGTTATGGTTGGTTACAGGTGGTTACGGGATTCTTACTTCTCCGTCTTTAGCTTCCAGTCGTCGGTGCGGAACAGGGAGGCTGGTAAGCCTTCTTCATTGACCAGATTCGCTCCCTCCGGATTCGAAGCCCATGCGTAGCGAACGGCGACCGGCTTTGGAACCTCGGCACTGGAAACGATCACCGCATCACCATCGATCTTCGCATCAGCCCAGAACCACTTCTGGTCCTTTCCTGCGATTTCAAAACGCTTCAGCGGGCCACCGTCGCGACTCTTCAATCCCCTAGCATGTTCAAATTCGACCTTCACCTTGTCACCCTCGATCTTCGAGCTTTTGAAGATCGGTCCGGAGATCAGGAATCCATCCTTGCCGTAATCCTTGGCGAGCGCCCAACGGGCGAGACGATGGCCGACGTCGAGTTTGTTGGTCGGATGGATATTGCCGGCCATCCCGATGTCATTGATAATTGCCATTCCGGTTTTTGGTAGGCCAAGCGTGAGCAGCTGGGCATTTTGGAGCTCGGCCCAATCGTCAGGAACACCAGGCTCGCTACTAGGCTCCTTGAAGTTCGCGAGTTGGACGAAGTAAAAGGGCAACTGCTTTTTCCAGAGGCGACGCCAGTCGAGGATCAGCTGCGGGAAGATCGTCTCATATTGTTTGGCCCGCGAAGCGTTCGATTCGCCCTGATACCAAATCGCTCCTTTCATTGAGTAGCCGACCCAGGGGTGGATCATCGCATTGTAGATGGCTGATGGCTTGTTGGATGCAAGCGCGGGCGAGACCGGTTTGCGGGGTTGGCCGGGAACCTTCTGCTTCTTCTCTGCTGTCTTGTTGGCCTCCTTGATCTCTGCGGACTGCTTCTTCCACGCTGCCAGGGCCTTTTCATAATTGGCGTTGGCCTTCACCTCATCGAATCCCCTAACCGCAGCATCCAGCTGTTCCACGAGTTCCTTGCCTTCCGGTTCGGTCATTAATCCTTCCCGACTGGTAAAGGACTCGGACGGCATCCCACCCCAAGGAGTCGCGATGATGCCGATCGGCACTCCAAGGTCCCGATGAAGCTTAAGCCCGAAGTAGTAGCCAACAGCCGAGAACTTGCCGGCATTCGCAGGAGTGGTCTCAAGCCATGATCCGTCGGCGTCCCGCTGCGGAGTGGCTGCCGTGACCCGATTTGCTAGAAACATCCGGAGGCCCGGAAAGTTCGCGGCAGGAATGTCTTCTTTCGCTCGTTCGGTTGCTGAAAGCGCCCACTGCATGTTCGACTGACCCGATGCCATCCAGACCTCACCCACGAGCAGGTCCTTGACCTCGACGGCTCCGCTAGAGGCACCCGCAACTTTCATATCCCTGCCTTCCGCACTGGCCTTCATCCTTTTGAGCTCGACCTTCCAGCTACCGTCCCTTGCTGCCTTGGTGGCTACTTTTTGGCCACCAAACTCGACGGTCACCGCTTCATCAGCTTCACCCCATCCCCAAACGGGCACGACTTCTCCCTGCTGGAGCACCGCGTGATCGCCAAACATCTTGGGGAGTTCAATCGCCTCCGCCCCCGCAACCAAGGCTCCGCTCAGGAGCGCAAAACTGAGCATCTTTGAGATTTGCATACGGTCCCTACGGACCAGCATCTGCTGGGTTTTCATGATATTTCAGAATCTCAAGATAGCCGACGACATGGGCTACGCGGACTCAGGATTCAATGGCGGAGCGGAAATCAAGACGCCAAGACGCCAAACCTCGACAAGATCGCCCGTGGCGGAACCATCCTGGAATCCTTCTACATCCAGCCGGTCTGCTCACCCACGCGTTCGACCCTGATGAACGGGCGTTATTCGACCCGCACCGACATCTCCACATTTTCAGGATGTCCCAGAGTCCTCTTTGTTGCCCGCTTCCGTCCATGCGGCATCCGGATTGTTTTCCCTGAAGCAAAGCCATGCGGGTTTCCGGCAGCATCAGTCCCCAAGTGGCTCGCCGTATTTCCACCCATCGCGTGCGGGGACCCGCAGGTATGCATTGAGCTCGGGGCGGTTGGTGATCTTCATTTGGGCGGCGTCGTATTCGATGCGTCCGCCGAAGCGCTGAGCAAGGACTCCAAGCAGGACCATCTCGGTGAGTTCGGCCGCGTAATCGAAGTTCGAGCCAGGCTGCGCCCCCCCGCGGATGGCATCGGTCCATTCCCGATAGTGTCCGCCCTTGATGCGAGGGATGGTTTTCGGCGGCGGGTTTTTGCGGAACTCCAACCATTTCTCATTTGGAATCAAGCGCGGGCTGTCGGGACGCTCGCCCGTCATCAGGCACCCTTGATCGCCTGTCATGATCATTCCCGCAGCACCGATTTCCTTGAGTCCCCATGATTCACGGATTTCCGGTTTCGGCTTCCCTTCATGCCAGCGCAGAATCACCGGCGGCTTGTCGCCACGCGCGGGAAATTCAAAGCGCATGGTGCAGGCGGTTGGCGCAAATTCGGGTGTTCCATCGGTGGATGATTCGCGTTCGACGACCGATGGTGCGCCAAGTTCGAGCGCCCAGAACGGCGCGTCGAGCGTGTGGCACGACCAGTCGCCTAACAGCCCGGAGCCAAAGCCATAGAAGCCACGCCATGCCCTCGGAGTATAGACCGGATTGTAGGGAATTTTTTCGGAACAAGGTCCTAGCCACAGATCCCAGTCGAGGGTGTCCGGCACTCGCGTGGCAGGCGGAGGGAAGGCCTCAGGCTTGCGGAAAAACCGCCCGTTGAAGTTGATTCCATTTCGCCAGGCCGCCACCTCGGTCACCTTGCCCAGAACACCCGCATCATACCACTCCTTGACGTAGCGGATTCCTTCGGTGGCGTGGCCTTGGTTTCCCATGATGCTCACGACCTTGTAGTGTTGCGCCGCCTTTTTCATCGTCCGTGCTTCCCACACGGTGTGCGTGAGCGGCTTTTCGCAAAACACATGCTTGCCGAGTTCCATCGACGCCATGCTCGCAGCAAAGTGAGTGTGATCCGGTGTGCTCACCACCACCGCATCAATCTCCTTGCCCATCTTGTCGAGCATCTGGCGGAAGTCCCGAAAGCGTCTGGCATTCGGATGAGCCTTGAACGCGCCGGCCGCGCTGCGATCATCGACGTCACACAGGGCGACGATGTTTTCACCGGACAGCCCCTGCAAGTTGAGCACGCCACGACCGCCGACCCCGATGAAAGCAAGGTTGATCTTGCTGTTAGCCGATGGCCCGGGACGAGCAATGGCGAAACGGGGGGCGATCCACGACCCGGCGGCGAGCGCGGTGGTCGATGTGAGGAATTTCCGGCGCGTGGTGGTCATCGGGGTCATGCTCATAGGAACGTCGCGATCGGCAGGATCATTTCAGAGGAGATGCTTCCGATTTCTAGTGACCGTGCAGTCGCCCACTTCTGAAACTGGCATCGGTGGCTGGCATCTTGCCGTGCCATATCGAAGCTGCCGGGTGTCAGGGACTCATGCACCTTTTTCATCCCGTCGTCGCAATTACCGCTTTGAATTCATCCTCACGTTTGCCACTTTCCGCCTCCCATGTCGAAACAGGCTCTCGGAAAAGGACTCGGCGCACTCATTCGCAAACAAGGCGGCAATCCAGCCAGCCCTTCGGACGCCTCCAAAGACGGATCCGGGAAAGCCCGCGAAGTCCCGATCAACAACGTTGTCCCCAGCCCACTTCAGCCTCGGACCACCTTCGTTGAAACTCCGCTCGACGAACTCGTCGAATCGATCCGCCAGCACGGCATCATCCAGCCACTCATCGTCCGCCCGGTCGGCGGCAAGCTCGAACTAATCGCCGGCGAACGCCGCTGGCGCGCCTCGATGAAGCTCGGCCTTACCACCGTCCCCGTCATCGAACGCGAAGCTTCCGATCGCGACGTGCTCGAAATGGCTCTCATCGAGAACCTTCAGCGCGAAGACCTCAACCCCATCGAAGAAGCCGCCGGCTACGTCCGCCTCGCCAAGGAATTCGCCATGAAGCAGGACGAAATCGCCGGCCGCGTCGGCAAATCCCGCGCCAGCGTCGCCAACGCCATGCGCCTCCTCGACCTCCATCAAGACGTCCAGAAATTCGTCTCTCAGGGTCGCATCAGCGTCGGCCACGCCAAAGCCATCCTCGCCATCAAAGACCAAGACTCGCAGTTAAAAGCCTGCGATGAAATCATGCGTCGCTCGATGACCGTGCGCGCCGCCGAACGCCTCGCCCAGCAATTCGGAGCCGAAACCCGCAGCGCCAAAAAAGGGGCGACTCCGAAGCCCGAACTCGATGCCCACATCACGGCCATCCAGAATCAACTCCGCGACCGCTTCGCCACCCACGTCCAGATCCAACACGGCGCAAAGAAGGGCAAGATCGAGCTCGAGTACTACGGCGACGACGACCTCCAACGCATGCTGGATCTGCTTGGCATCGGCGAGATTTGAGCCAGCCTCGCGCTCGTGAAATTACGCCTCGTTCCACTCGCCCTCGCACTCGCCGCCCTCGGCCTCATCCTGACCCTCGGGCAGTGCAAAAAGGCCGAACCCGCGACCCCACAGCGAGTCGCCTACCCAACGATCCCCAGCGATCTGGCAGACCGTTTCTCAGGAGAAGACGCCCACGCCCACATCGAGAAAATTGTCTCCTTCGGCCCCCGCCCCCCCGCCAGCGAGGGCTTCGAAAAAACGCTCCAGTATCTCGAAGCCACCCTCAAAGGCTTCGGCTGGAATACCACCCGCCAGACCTTCCGCGCCGCCACTCCCGACGGCCCCGTCGATTTCACCAACCTCCTCGCGCGCCACTCCTCCGCCCCCGCCCATCCGAACTCCCTGCCCGTCGTCCTCGGCGGCCACATCGATAGCAAAAAACTCCCCTTCCCCTTCGTCGGGGCCAACGACGGCGGCTCCTCCACCGGCGTGATCCTCGAACTCGCCCGCATCCTCTCCGCCAAACCCAGCGCCGCCTCCCAGATCGAGCTCGCCTTCTTCGATGGCGAAGAAGCCTTCCGCCCTAACATCACTCCCTCCGACGGACTCTACGGTAGCAAGTACTTCGCCCACGACCTCTCCACCCGTCCCACCTGGCCTTCGATCGGCATCGTTCTCGACATCGTCGGTGATCCGAATTTTCACCTCTACTATAACCCCGAAACTCCCGTAGCCTTCGCCACCATCGTGGAAAAAGTCGCCGCAACCGTCGACTTCAAGAAGCCGCTCTTGAAAGCCCCCGGTCCCATCATCGACGACCACATTCCCCTTCAAAACACCGGGCTCCCCTGCCTTCATGTCATCGGGGACTTCATGAACATGAGCTACTGGCACCAGCCCGGCGACACCTTGGACAAGCTCTCACCCGAAATGCTTGAGAAAGTCGGGAAGCTGACTCTCGGATTCCTCGCCGAGGCTCAGTCACCGTCCTCAAAGTGAGCAAATCACCTTCGCCCCCCCCCGCCCTGAAGCGCTGATAAACTTTCCTGTCAGAAAGCCTGATTTTTCGGTTGTCAAAACCCGATCTCCCACCCTAAATCCCGCCCCACCCGCCGCAAGGTAGGTTAAGGCCCGATAGCTCAGTTGGTAGAGCAGCGGATTGAAAATCCGCGTGTCCCTGGTTCGATCCCGGGTCGGGCCACTTTCATTTTCAATAAGTTGCGAGGAATTTTTCCTAACAGGCCAAAAGCTTGGTGCAACAATCCCGCAGGAATCGGACGGGAAGCGGCGGCCTAGCTAAAGGACCACTTCAAGCGCTTCCCCCTGTCCCGTTTCGCCGTCCCCCACTGCGGCAAGCCCTTCGAGAGACACCCCACTGTTATTGCAGCGTTGTCATCGATTTACTCCCGTAAGGGATTCACGGCAAATGGGAGCGCAAACCTTCTCTAGCCCTTCAGCGAATGGATGGATTCACGCCGCACTTGGAGGTCTCCCGGTCCAGCGTTTTCTGGGTCACTGGCTATTGTGGAGCGGCATCCACCCCTGCCCGTTTTGATTCGGGAATGTCTGGGTGTTCCGGCTCGCGACCGGTCAGTTAATCGAGAATGGCAATGGCTTGCAACGCGGTGTCACGGAGCGCGGCGATTGCATCGGGATCACCTGCAATGGCTCGCGGAGTTTCGAAAGTTTCGACTTCACGCTACGGATTCCACGGGTTGAATCGTTTCGATTGAATCGACGCCGGGCGGCAAAACTTGCCAATAGGGCAAGGCCTCCCGCTTCGTCATGGCCTTGTGATAGTGCTCGAAAAAGACAGCCATGTGGGCATGGCCCATATCGGACTTGAGCTTGTCTAGGTCGTTTTCCGTAGCGAGACCCTATTCGAAAAGCCGCTGACCGACCGAAAACACGTCCCAGCCTGCGTATGAATCATTCATTGAAAATAAAATAAATACCTTGAAAAGGCGTGACGCAACATGTTGTAATTCAACAACTTAATATCACTCAGGAAAT
>CAZVMS010000243.1:0-5524 GCA_964628795.1 uncultured Haloferula sp.
AATCATATACTTGGCACGGAGCCGCGATACCTCTTGTGGATTCGGCATGCCAAAACCATACTAAAACTATTTAACTTTCCCAAACTAAATCGGTAGTTTATTGTTTAGCGGGTCCTAAGCAACCAATCACCTCGTCCACCGCCACCACCAGCGTAGTATTTCTCGACACCCGTAATTTCAGAAATGCGTCCGAAACCTCCATTACCTGCTTTGCGAACCGTGTAGTTTTGCCCCGGCGCTCCTGCCCCGCCACCACCTCCAGCCGCAGCGTAATTGGTGTACAAGTGGTATCCATCGCCTCCCTTATGCCCAAATGAAGAACCATTTGGATTATTATTTAGGAGAGAAATCCCACCGAAACCATAACCCGAGTTATTGCTGAGGGTGCCGCCGCCGCCGCCGGAACCTCCGTTTGAACCATCCTTCTGTGTGTCCTTTTCATAAATTCCACCGGATCCACCTCCTGTTGCAATATTTTGTCCAAAAAATGATTTCTCGCCATTGTGGCCTGGTTGCCCACCATCACCGACATAGATAATATCTTGTGAAATTAGGACCTTATTGCCCTCCACCATCTCACCGGCACCACCGCCTCCTGCGACGTTCCATCCACCATCATCTGGCCCGCCGCCCCCACCTCCGCCGATTAGCAAGAATTCTACTTGGCGGTTAAATGCAACTGAAGGGGCAACGTAGGCCCCAGGTTCATCATAAACAAACAAAAGGTATTCTTCTCCGTTAACAGTAATTGTCGATGGACTTGGGGATTTGTGAAGATTTGATGTTAACAGAACTCGCGCGATTCTCGATGTAACTGTCTGCCCACCATTACTAACCACCACCTTGTAATCCCCGACTGTTCCTGCAGACGCGCCATAACGCACCAACTCCGAGCCATTGTCGAGGAGTCGCCTGCCGTCCTTGAACCACTGGTAGGAGACGCCGGTAGTGTGGTTGGTTTGCACCCGTAGGCGGACCGTGCCGCCTGTGGGAACATTCACGCTTTGCGGTTGGCTCGTGATGACGAGGGGAGCATCCGGTATCGCGTTGGGAAAGCTCCAGGTCCAGCCTTCGTCGAACAATTGCCACGGCTGGAATGCCGGCAGAAGGGAATCGTCCACGGCCGTGATCGCCATCCCGGCATTGAGGCTGGCGCGCACGCCAAGGGTGGCTTCCGCGCTGATCAGGTCAGGAGGCGTGTAAGCGGCGCTCAATCCGGCGTAAACCGTCGGATCCACATTTACATAAAAGCCCACCAAGCTGACGAGCTTGACTTCGATTTCCGGTTCGATGGTGGCGCTGGCGCTGATGTCGCCGCTGAGGGTGATTTCGGGGTCAATCAGATCGAAACGGAAGTCACCGATTTCCCGGTCGAATTTCAAAGCCGGGTCGCGGTCTTTCAGATAATCCACGATCATGGTATCGGTGAATCCCCCGCTGGCTCCCACGGAAAATGAACCACTCAGGCCCGCCGAAAATTCCGCCTTGGCATTGAGCCGGGGCGTCACGGTGATCCAGAGCGGTGTGCCGGCAATCGGGATGATGAAATCGTGCCGCCACAGTGTTTTTTTCAGATCCGCCGAAGCGAGATCGGCCGAGTAGAACTCGAATTCCGGCTCGATGATGGCATCCACGTCCAACTTGGCCTCGGCGTAGAATTTTTCGAGTCTCAGGAAGCTGGTTTTCGCCGCCACGGTGAGGGTGGGCGAGCATTGCAGACGGGCCTGTTTCAATTTCAGTTTGCCATCCCAGTCCGCCCCTCCGGGTGCCTCGTCCTCAAGGTTCAACGAGACGACCATCCCGGTGGTGTTGTCCGGCTTGGTGTAGAACCCCGCGATTTCCTTGCCCGACCAGTCAATCACCACCGGTTGCACTTTGAATTCACCCGAGGCTTCCAAGGCCCGGATTGAACGTGCCGCGATGATGTTGCCCGCGTCATCGACCTCGAAGGCGACTTCCTCGCCGCTCAGGCTCGCGCTGCCTGCCCGCATGATCTCGAATGCCGGCACGTTCACGGTGGTGATTGTGAGCCGCTGGTTCGCCGGATTGTCGCTGGTGGAGACCACTTTGCGGTAAAAGATTTCGTCCACGGTCCGGGGAGTTCGGTTGGTCAGATACTGGTCCACCGGGAAGCTGGGAGCGCTTGCCTCGTATTCGATCACCAGGGTGTCTGCCGTGACCTCTACCAAGGCCCAGCCATTGTTATTCGCCCGGATGGGCCCGGGATCACCCGCCAGCATCCGGGTGGGGGTGTAGGGCAGCCTTTGGCCGGAGCGCTGCGCCTCGCCGGAGCCGAACACGAGCAAATCCGCCGCCAGCACCACTTCTTCTTCCATGACAAAGCTCCACTCGTAGGTTGTGGCATTGCCAATCGGGTCCGAGATGCTCAAGGAAACGCTGATGGTTTCACCATAGCCACCGAGCGCGAGATCGCCACCGGTCTCGAAGCTCAGCAGTCCGTTCCCGAAACTCAGCTCGGGAGAGTCCAGGGTGAAGGTGCCGCGCCCGCTCAATGTCAGGCTGATGGAATCGGGATCGATCCCGGTGGCATCACTCAGGAGCACGCCGACTTCCGAGCGGGATGGATAAAAGCGTCGGATGGCGAAGGCTCCATCTGCCGGGAAGCGGCTCTCGATCACAGGGGGCTGCTCGTCGAGCACCTCGACCCGGAAGAAGGCACCCGGCTCGTTTGCGTCCGGCCCGGGGAGCAACTCGCTGTCCGCCAGATTCTCCGCTTCCCTCGGGTAGCCCGGCATCACATCCCATGCGTCCAGGTCCGTGCTTTTCCAGAGGCGGTAGCGAACGCCGGGTTTGGTATTCCATACCAACTCGAATGGGGATGGCGCACCCTCGGGTGATTGGAAGAGTGCAGCACGCAAGCGGTCGTCGGTCGGGCCGAGATCAGCGGTGAAATCCGGCAACTCCGTGCCGAGAGCGTAGGTGATGAAGAGCTGCGGAGGAGTCCCGCTCTCCCGCGGGTGAATCGACACAAGTTGCCCGGTTGTGGCGGTGGGGAATTCCAGCTTGATGCCACGGTCCAGAACCACGCCACGCACCAGGTCCTGAAGATGCGCCAGAACCGGGGCGGTCAGCGGGAGGTGGGCGGTGGTTGCGTTCTCGACCGTCAAGGCGATGTCGGCCAGCGTGGTGGCGGCAGGTCGTGTCGCCCACTGAATCGCCCCCTCGGCCCAGCCGGCGTCGGTTTTCGAGATCCGAAGGATGCCGCCGGTGCCGAAGTTCGATGAAGACAAGCGCAGCTCGGCGGCGGTGATCTCGGCATTCACCGGAATGCCGCTGAGGTCGAAGCGAAGGAAGCTTTCCCATACCTGGCCGGAAGATTTCCCGACCGCCAGGTTGGAGGTGGCGTAGTTCTGCCCCGGAGCCGCCTCGGACACCGCGGCGTCCATAATGGGGGTGAGGGTGACTTCCTCAGCACCCGCCGACAGCAGCGGGATGAGGGCGAGCAGGACGAGTGCGGGGATGAGGGGTGTTTTCATGGTGTGCGAATGGATGATGGAACGGAACTGGGAACTGATCGAGAGGTGTCAGGGTAGGACGTGCCGGGTGGACGAGCCGCTGGGCGAATGATGAACGGCTCGCTTCTCTGGGGTCCCCGCAGCATCACATTTTTCCAGTTCATTGGCTCAGCATGTGAGGTTTCCGATTGCGTATAGGGGGGCAGATCTCGTCTCTTCACATTGCCGATATCCCCTAAAGCGATTCACCCGATTTGCTGGCGGACCAACCGCAGTAAAGCCATGGCGGCAATCGCATCCGTGGAGATTGAGCGTGGGGAGCGCTTGGCATGGGTGCACCACCATTCCAGCCGAATACGGGTGGCTGGACTTGGAAAAGAAAATCCGGGGGGCGGGTGTGGTCATGATCTGTGACCTATGGCGAATCATGGGCATTTCATCTCACAGATCTCCGCATGTTTTCCGTGAGGCTGTTCATTTCGACCTATTTCCGGGAAATCCCGGTTCGGCATTCTGCCATTGTTAGTGTCTGCTGCGTTCATGGTTGTTGGAGAGATGCTGGTCTGCGGTGGCCGTCACCTGCCGTTGTGGAGACGATGTCGCCCTTGAAGGCGAGGTGGAGCGGGCTGTCGGCGGTTTCGCGGACGAAGCGGAGGTTTTGGGGATCTGGGGGGAGTTGTTGCATACCCTCGGCCTTACGACGACGGTCGCGGGACGGATCTCACAGGGATCTGGAAAAATTTCAGGAAAGGTTGGGACTCCTTTGGTGTTGGGTGAGTTCGGCGTGCCTCTTGCTTTTCGCGGAATAGAAGATCGCCTGAAGGCTTGACTCAGACGCTGCAAGGGAAGATCAGGTGATTTCCGGGAATCGGGAGCCGTGGTATTTTTCCGCGAACGCGCTGCTCTGCCTGCTTTGAGGTGATAGGGCCGTTCTTTTGCAGAGGGCGATCCGCCGGTCAGTCCCGATACCCCTCGATCAGCAGCCCGTCGATGCGCTCGAAATGGCGAGTGTTGTCCGTGACCAGCGGACGCCCCGCCTCGAGAGCCGTGGCGGCAATGAGGATATCGAAGTCCCCGATCATTTCGCCGCGCTGGCGCAGATCGCGCCGGATGCGGCTGCCGATTCGGGCCACTTCCGTCGTCACGGGCAATTGAGGGAAGGGGGCGAGAAACCGCTCCCCGTCCGCCGGATGGCCGTATCCCTCCAGAAACTCCAGGGTTGAAATCACTGAGACCCCGAACTCCTCACCGGCATGGCGTTCCAGAAAGCGCGTGGCGGGGCCGGGTTGCTTGCGCACCCACTCACGCTGCAGATGAATTAGGAAGCAGGTGTCGAGCATCTTCACGGTGCGTCCTCTCCTTCCCATGCCGAGGGGCTGGCCGTTCGTTCGTCCATGCCGGAATCCTCCCACCGCCGTGTCGCTGCCTCATCGGAGGCATGGATCGGCAACTCCGCCAATGCGGCCAGAATCGAATGTCCCCGTGCATCCGGTGGACCGAATCTCGCCCGTCGCACCACTCCGGAAAACGATTCCCCCTCCCGTTTCGCGCGCCGCAGCCGCTCATACGCATCCAGTTCCAAGGAAATCGTCTTAGTTGCCATGCATGGAATCATGCATGGATATGGATCCGTGTCAATTCCAAGGACCGCGCGGTCGGGATCCAAGGCGTCGCCATGCAAGAGCTACAGATTATCGATTGCATGGCGTTGCCGGTGAGAGGCAAAAGATCGCCTGAAGGCTCGCCTCAGACGCTGCAAGGGTAGTCTTTGGTGTATAACATCTCCAACCCCTGCCGGGATCAAGAATCCGCCGGCGGGGATTCAATCCCTGAAGGCATTGGGTTTCTTTTGGCAAGGGCACCAGCCCGTTTCACTTTCCTTGCGGGGCATCCGGGGCGACAAGGCTCAGACATCCTGACCTACCCCCCGATCATGCGCAGTTCCGTGCAAAAGCGAGGAAATGGAATGATCCAGTGCTGGCACTTTCGCCAAACATGCTCACACTGACGGCATGCCGCAGATCCAACTCCCTATCTTTCCGGCCAGC
>CAZVMS010000244.1:0-6522 GCA_964628795.1 uncultured Haloferula sp.
CTGAGTGAAATTAAGTTATTGAATTACAACATGTTGCGTCACACCTTTTCAAGGTATTTATTTTATTTTCAATGAATGATTCATACGCAGGCTGCGACGTGTTTTCGGTCGGTCAGCGGCTTTTCGAATAGGGTCAAGCTAGAGAACAGGAGCCCAAGTTGGTTGCCTGGATCCTGCGTCAAATAGGACACCTCTACCGGATCGAGAAGCAACTGCGCGAGGCCAAAGCCGGCCCCGCCCTGCGGGAAGCCGTGCGCGCCTCGCAAAGCCGCATGATTCACCGCCGCCTCGACAAGCTCATCGAGCGTCTCGCCCTGCGCGCCATCCTGCCCAAGAGCAAACTCGGCAAAGCCATCCACTACGCCCGCACGCAATGGAGCCGGATGGAAGTCTATCTCGGCGACGGCAGGATCGAGATCGACAACAACCTCGTCGAGAACGCCATTCGTCCGACCAAACTCGGCGCGAAAAATTGGCTCTTCATCGGTTGCCGGGAAGCGGGCCAGAAAGCCGCGGTCCTCTACACCATCGTTGAGAACTGCCGACGCCTTGGCATCGACAGCCGTGAGTATCTTGAAGACGTGCTCACCCGCCTGCCTGGCATGATGGCCAGCGAGGCCGACCAGCTCACCCCGGCAAACTGGCTAAGTGCCCGCCAAGGCAAGCCCCTGCGGAAGGCGGCTTGAGCCAAGGACTCGGCAAGTGGTTTAGCATGGCGCTACAGACCACGCTTACACTGCTCATGCACGTAATTGCCTATAATCTTCTTCGAGCGATAGTCGCTCAGGCGGACGAGCCGGATCGAGTTAGTTTCAAAGGATGCTTGGATCGACTCAATGAGTGGATCCCCGCAATCATGGGTGGAGGATCGATCAAGTGCCGCCAGAGAATGATTGAAGACATGCTCGAAACAGTGGCCGAAGATCTTGTGATCGAACGTCCAGGAAGACGAGAGCCCCGGCTTGTGAAACGAAGACCCAAGCCCTTTGGAATAATGACCAAACCACGTGGTGAGGGCATGAAAATTGCTCACCGATCGAAGTATCGAAAACCCTTAAGTTAGCGCCATTCAGGACTGACCCCAGACCTCTACTTTTCTTCTGCCTCCTCTTTCTCTGCCGCTTTTTCCAACAATTCCAATTTCTCTTTGTAATCGTCATCCTTAGGAAACAATTTTTGATAGGACTTAGCATAATCTAAAGCAGTTTTCCCCTTGCTATCTTGGGTTGACACCTTGGCTCCGCTTTCTAAGAGAAAGGCAACTACTTTTGCTGGAACATTGCTGGAACATTGCTGGCCATGGTAGCTATGTGCAAGGGTGTGTCCCTATTGGTTCTCTCGATACGTTGCTGATTCACGTCGGCACCTTGGCCAACTAATAGCTTTGCCATCTCGACGCTCTTCACCTCAAAGAGCGCATTTGCACCCCATTGATCGCAACGAGAAACATCTACCTTCTGCTCCGAAAGGGATCTGACGCTTTTCAGGTCGTTATTCCGTACGAGCTGAAACAGGGCGTTCACAGAAACCTCTTCTGCCGCAAGGGTCGTTGAGAAGGTTAGAATCAGAAGCCAATAGGTAATTTTCATATTACTAGGGAGCTAATGTACCAAATCCTTCGGCAAGCATCTCAACACCCGCGCGAAGCTCGGGACTAGAAGCTCCCCACCTCTGAGAGATACTTGCATCAAGTGTCCATGAGCATCCTCCGCTCAGACTACACTGCCCGATGTCACCCTCAAAAGCTGTAGAACCAACCACGTATCCAGTTCGAATGTATACCTTGAGAGTTCCAACTGCATCCAACGTCGACTCACATGGGGGCTTCCCGCTGGTTGAGGATGACGTCACCCCCTGAACATTGGGTGCCGAATCTGTGCTCGCGAATCGCCCCTTCTCATCTTTGTGATACGTCTGTCCCTTGCGATTCCCCTTCTTGTACTTTCCAGGCTTCACTCCTCCGCCTGGCCAAGTGCCTACCCCAACATCGATCGATGCATAAGCACCGCCAGTAAACATGACTCCCTCAGACCCGTCGCTGTTCTCACAGCAAACCATTTCGCCGTATGCACCAATCTCGACGAAGGCAGTAACAGGACCAATCGTTCCGATCATGATTGGGGGTGACGAAACGTCAACTTCGACTCCCACAGTGAAGTCCATCAAATTTGCCAGCTTATCCAAGAAGCCATCAGAACTACCCGAAGAAACATCCGGCTCATAAAACTCCGGGAAGAGCTCAGGATTGGGCAGTGGAAGCGGCTCCGGGGGGCACCCCCAGCAATCGAGCCCAAGGCGATCAGTTCGATTTACTCCGCTATTCCCCACGAACCCATAAAGATTCAAACCACCCCTTTCCCCGATCGGATCCCTGGATGGCCATCTTCCCTGAACCGCCTCGCTGTAACGGTAGCCGTTGGCGGTTTTCATGGATGCTCCGGCGGAGGGGCGGCGCTTCCTGACGAGAGCCCGTCCGTAGTTCGATCTGCGTGGCCCAGCGCTAGACTTACGCTTTTCACCGTAAGCACATTCCCCTCCCCTTCGATTACGCAACCCAAGGAGAAACACGCAAGCCCATAGGGTCTGTGAGCCTTGGTGAGCGGGCGTTTCAGAGATCTTCGCTTGAGGAGGCAGCGCAGAAAGACACAGCTCATCGTAGAGGTGCGACGCGACGCTTTGGCGGGCTGAATTCACACTTACGACGCCCATCGGAAGCGGTGGCCACTGCCATTGATGTCCGGAAAGGGACGAGTCGGATGGCACTACGACTTGGTTCACCGTAGGCGTAGATGCAGGATAAGCGCTCTGCTGCGCAACAAAGAGCGCCGCAGGCATATCTCGCCCGGCAAGGAGAATAAGGAAAACGAGAAAGAGTGATTTCATCTTGGACGCTTTGGTGAGGGTAGCAGCAGGGAGGAATTTGTGAAGGTCAAAGTCTTTTCCCTCATGACGACGCCTTCACCATCGATCGATAAGCGAGAACACCGCGGTTTCCTTCTTGCATTCCTCCAATTTCTCGCCAGTGTTCATGCGTGCACAACGAGCGACCCCGCCCTTACCTGACTGCTTGGCTGCGCCGCACGCGCAAGCAACTGGCGACGAGTGGGCGACTAAGCGAGACCGCCCTGATCCTCAGCCAAATGGAAGGCCGCAGCCCCGCCGAGTGGTCGAGCGAACTTCGTGATATTCTGGAAGGCGACGCCATTCCATCCCTCGATCTCGTCACGACGATCGACAGTATTTTGGCCAAGCCAAAAGCTCAGGTCAGACCTCAGGAGTGCGCGATGCTTTTTTGAGCTTCACGCCGCGCACCTGAAGTCGTCGCCAGTATTCGAGGTCCTTCTTCGCCGTGAATTGCTCCTCCCATTCTCGGAGTCGTGAACCCGTCAGCACTCTCGATCCGCCTACCAGCGTTTCGTTATAACTATCCGGCGTGACAACCGAGCGGACTTCATCAAAGGCCCGCTTGAATGCGGCTCGCGTCCGGCTCTGCACCCGACGATGACCGGCACCCGTCACCAGATTTGTTAGAAACAAGCCATCAAGAGCCAGTAGTTCTGTTAGAATATCGATTCCCCGAGCCGGTGTCTTCTCCGGGCGATACACGTCCTCCTCCCCCGCGAGGTAGCAGTCGTCAATGATCACATCGTAGCGCTCCTTCCGCCCGCTTGCCCACTGATAGGCATCGGCGAAATGAATCTCCATGCCGATCTCATCCAGATGCATGTGCTTGCGAGCCACCTCAACGACCTCTTTGTCGATATCCACCGCCGTGAAGCGGCACTTCGGCAAAAGCTGTCGCAGAATCCGCATGGTCGTCCCACCCGCCAAACCAAGCATCAGCACCGACTTGGGTGGTCCCTCGGGCCGCAGCAAACAAGCGGCCGCCAGATTATCCCATGCTAGCCCCGTGAGATAGCGATCCCGATGCCACCAAGCGTGCACCGCGCCGGAAACCCTGAACTCGCAACTTCGCTCCGATTTCCAAATCTCGATCTTTTGAAACGCGGTCTTGACCGTGGAATGTCGGAGCATCGGCATGAGCCGACCCTTTCACGAAGGATTCGTACTTGCCACCCTATCCGTTCCATTCAATCTCCTGCCGCCGTGAAAAACAAAGCGGCACCCTTTGGGAGGCCCGTCGCACGGGCAGGAAATTGATGGGGAATCCGGTTAGAATCCGGAGCGGTTCCGCCACTGTATGTGTTGTGAAAGCAGCACGAGCCAGACTACCAGCCTAAGGCGTTGTCTTACCGAATCTGCGAGAAACAGGTTCATGGACCCAGAACAAAGAATGCACCAAACCAAAACGTCCTCCCCACGGAGAACCACCACGACAAACCGTAGCCTCGCCATTGCTGCGGCCCTCACCTTCGCTGGAAACCTGTCCGCCGAAGTCGAATCAGAACTCGATAGGCTGATCATTTCCGCCACACGGATGCCCGGTTTGGCCTCGAAGGCCACCTCAGCGGTCACCTTACTCGATCCCACCGACCTCGAAAGTCGCGGCATCTTCGATCTCCGGCAGGCACTCAACGAAGTCCCCGGCGTGATCGCCACCTCGACTGCCGGTCAGACCGGTGCGGTGGGCTCCGTGTTTATCCGCGGCACCACCACCGCCTACTCGCAGTTGGTTGTTGATGGCGTCCGCCTGAGCGACTCGACCACGCCGCTAGGCAATTTTTTCAGCGGCGCACGCATCGATGACCTTGGTCGCATCGAAGTCCTACGCGGTCCCCACGCCGCGATTCATGGCGGCGAAGCCGTCGGTGGAGTGATCTGGCTGGAAACTGCTCGTGGCGAAGGCGATCCCAAGACCCGCTTGAGCTTGGAGGGAGGATCGTTCGATTCGATCAACGGCTACCTCTCGAACTCTGGCCAAAAGGGCAAGCTCTTTTGGTTCGCGGGGATGGGATATGACGGCACTCACAACGATGACATCCGCCAAGACTTCGACAAATCACGCGGCGCTCTCCGTCTCGAATGGGCACAGAACGAAAACCTGACGCTCGGCATGACCTTCCGAGCGGTCGACTCGCGTTTCGAATACCAGAACTTCGGAACCAACGTCGACCACATCGATGCTGCGCTGGCTACCATCTACGCCAACGCCCGGATTCGCGAAAACTGGAACGCCCGCTTCAACCTCGGCCACTACCGCGAGAACTACGATAATGATAGTAATTTCGGAAACTACGGCACTGATCTCGATCGCACCGTTCTTTCCACCGATCATACCATCGCACTCAACCGCTGCCACAGTATCCTTGCGGGAGCATTTTTTGAGCATAACGACTTCTCGAACACGATCGGCTCCGACATCGGACAGGAACGCTTCGGCATGCATCTCGGTTGGCAGTGGGCACCGATCGAATCCATCGTCACCGACGCCGTCGTCCGCTGGGAAGACTACGCAGACTTCGACGACCAGATCACGTGGCGTGCCGGAGCTTCATGGCAAGCGCTTGAAAACACCCGCTTGCGCGCGGGTCTGGGACGGGCATTCCGCACCCCGACTTTCCTCGACCTCTATGGCACCGCATTCGGCGCAGGAAACCCGAATCTCAAGGCAGAGACGAGTCTCGGCTGGGACATCGGCATTGAACAAGGCATCGCCGAGAACCATGCCCTCTCCGTCACTTGGTTTGCGAACTCGATTGAAGATCAAGTGCGCTCTTTCCCAACTCCTCCAGTGAACATTTCTGGCGACACCCCGACGCGAGGCTTGGAAACCGCGATCAATGGTTCGTGGTGCGACGGTCAATGGAGCTACCGACTTTCGTGGACCTGGTTGGATGAATCCCTCCGAGACCAACCGGAGAATACCGCTACCGCCTCGCTCGACTGGCGGCCGATTGAGAAGCTGTTAGTCGGAGTCGGGGCCAGCTACGTCGACGAGCGTTCCTACGGAGGAGCCCCTCTTGATGACTACCTGTTGCTCCGAGTCTACGGCAGCTATCAGGTCAACGAACGGCTAAGTGTGAATGCCCGCATTGAGAATCTGACGGACACTAGTTACGAGCTCTCGCGCTTCGGCACCCCGATCGCTGGCTCTGGGTTTGGGTTCTTCACCGGAATCACCGCTGAATTCTAGCCCGTATTTCATCGGATCGCTTATCGATGACCCGGCATTTCCCTAGGGATCCCTGCTGCCCCCGCACCAGGGTTAATCTCCTCATGAATTTGCAGAAATCTCGGCAGAATTTCAGTCATTCCATTGCCCGATTCTCGGCCCCAAACCGACAAGATGCACGCACGAGGACAGCTCCGGAGCACGTCTTCCATTGCGCGTAACGACGTCATCATGGGGATTACCGCCGATCTTATTAGGATTTCCTAATAGTCAGGATATTAATGCTATTTAAATTTCCTATATTTCGGACCACACTACACGACAAAATTTAAGATCGCTTAACAAATGGCAGCTTGGGGTGTAACCTGTTGGTTGTGAAAACAAAAGAAAACAACTCCCAAGCTGCCGGACACACTCTGCACGCACTTCGCGAACTTTTCAAACCCCAT